>JAUCFP010000001.1 GCA_030348385.1 Cytobacillus sp. NJ13
CGATGTCAGTGGTAGGAGAGCGTTCTAAGGGCGTTGAAGCCAGACCGCAAGGACTGGTGGAGCGCTTAGAAGTGAGAATGCCGGTATGAGTAGCGAAAGATGGGTGAGAATCCCATCCACCGAATGCCTAAGGTTTCCTGAGGAAGGCTCGTCCGCTCAGGGTTAGTCGGGACCTAAGCCGAGGCTGAAAAGCGTAGGCGATGGACAACAGGTTGATATTCCTGTACCACCTCTTTACCGTTTGAGCAATGGGGGGACGCAGGAGGATAGGGTAAGCGCGCTGCTGGATTAGCGCGTCCAAGCAGTTAGGCCGGTAACGAGGCAAATCCCGTTACCACACAGGCTGAGCTGTGACGGCGAGGGAAATTTAGTACCGAAGTTCCTGATTCCACACTGCCAAGAAAAGCCTCTAGCGAGGGAAAAGGTGCCCGTACCGCAAACCGACACAGGTAGGCGAGGAGAGAATCCTAAGGTGAGCGAGAGAACTCTCGTTAAGGAACTCGGCAAAATGACCCCGTAACTTCGGGAGAAGGGGTGCTCATTAGGGTGCATAGCCCTGATGAGCCGCAGTGAATAGGCCCAGGCGACTGTTTAGCAAAAACACAGGTCTCTGCGAAGCCGCAAGGCGAAGTATAGGGGCTGACGCCTGCCCGGTGCTGGAAGGTTAAGAGGAGAGGTTAGCGCAAGCGAAGCTTTGAATCGAAGCCCCAGTAAACGGCGGCCGTAACTATAACGGTCCTAAGGTAGCGAAATTCCTTGTCGGGTAAGTTCCGACCCGCACGAAAGGCGTAACGATCTGGGCACTGTCTCAACGAGAGACTCGGTGAAATTATAGTACCTGTGAAGATGCAGGTTACCCGCGACAGGACGGAAAGACCCCGTGGAGCTTTACTGTAGCCTGATATTGAATTTTGGTACAGCTTGTACAGGATAGGTAGGAGCCTGAGAAGCCGGAGCGCCAGCTTCGGTGGAGGCGTCGGTGGGATACTACCCTGGCTGTATTGAAATTCTAACCCGCGCCCCTGATCGGGGCGGGAGACAGTGTCAGGTGGGCAGTTTGACTGGGGCGGTCGCCTCCTAAAAAGTAACGGAGGCGCCCAAAGGTTCCCTCAGAATGGTTGGAAATCATTCGCAGAGTGTAAAGGCACAAGGGAGCTTGACTGCGAGACCTACAAGTCGAGCAGGGACGAAAGTCGGGCTTAGTGATCCGGTGGTTCCGCATGGAAGGGCCATCGCTCAACGGATAAAAGCTACCCCGGGGATAACAGGCTTATCTCCCCCAAGAGTCCACATCGACGGGGAGGTTTGGCACCTCGATGTCGGCTCATCGCATCCTGGGGCTGTAGTCGGTCCCAAGGGTTGGGCTGTTCGCCCATTAAAGCGGTACGCGAGCTGGGTTCAGAACGTCGTGAGACAGTTCGGTCCCTATCCGTCGTGGGCGCAGGAAATTTGAGAGGAGCTGTCCTTAGTACGAGAGGACCGGGATGGACGCACCGCTGGTGTACCAGTTGTCTTGCCAAAGGCATCGCTGGGTAGCTATGTGCGGAAGGGATAAGTGCTGAAAGCATCTAAGCATGAAGCCCCCCTCGAGATGAGATTTCCCATAGCGTCAAGCTAGTAAGATCCCTGAAAGATGATCAGGTTGATAGGTCAGAGGTGGAAGCGTGGCGACATGTGGAGCTGACTGATACTAATCGATCGAGGACTTAA
>JAUCFP010000004.1 GCA_030348385.1 Cytobacillus sp. NJ13
TTCAGACTCGCTTTCGCTGCGGCTCCGTCTCTTCAACTTAACCTCGCATGTAATCGTAACTCGCCGGTTCATTCTACAAAAGGCACGCTATCACCCATTAACGGGCTCTAACTACTTGTAGGCACACGGTTTCAGGATCTCTTTCACTCCCCTTCCGGGGTGCTTTTCACCTTTCCCTCACGGTACTGGTTCACTATCGGTCACTAGGGAGTATTTAGCCTTGGGAGATGGTCCTCCCTGCTTCCGACGGGATTTCTCGTGTCCCGCCGTACTCAGGATCCACTCTGGAGGGAACGAAGTTTCAACTACAGGGCTTTTACCTTCTCTGGCCGGCCTTTCCAGACCTGTTCATTTACCTCGTTCCTTTGTAACTCCGTGTAGAGTGTCCTACAACCCCAGGAGGCAAGCCTCCTGGTTTGGGCTAATCCCGTTTCGCTCGCCGCTACTCAGGGAATCGCGTTTGCTTTCTCTTCCTCCGGGTACTTAGATGTTTCAGTTCCCCGGGTCTGCCTTC
>JAUCFP010000005.1 GCA_030348385.1 Cytobacillus sp. NJ13
TCTTTGTTCGTTCAGTTTTGAGAGTTCAATCTCTCAACGAAAGATTCGTTCTTTGAAAACTAGATAATGTTAATGAAGAAGCAATAACCGAGTAATCGCCATCTTAGTTTTTTCTCTTATTTTTGTTTTAAAACGAAGTAAGAGCACAAACCATGAGGACGATGAGCGGCAAGGAGATCAAGGAAGCGACCGAGTGAGCACCGGAGCGTACTTCAGTACGTGAGGAGCGGAGCGAGAGAGCTGACGCAGAGATCCGCAGTCGATCAGCGGCCGAAGTA
>JAUCFP010000006.1:2100000-2350000 GCA_030348385.1 Cytobacillus sp. NJ13
TGAAGTCTTACCGCCGTGCAGAGTTCTGGCAAAAACGTCTCTGCCTGACTTGTCAGTGCCAAAGTAGTGTTCAGCAGATGGTTCTTTGCTCATCTGTGTTAAATTGATCTTAGCTGTCTCCTCAACCGGCATAGTTAGCGGCTCAGCCAATATGGACATTGCACAGACCAGCAGCAGAAAGACCAGACTGATCATTGCTACTTTATTGCGCAAAAACTTACGGCGGGCGAGAGCCCATGGTGATTGACTCTTCGGAGGTTTAACAGGTTCTGCTAAACCAGGCGAAGTTTGCTGTGATATTGATGGTTCCATACTCTCACCTACCTAACTTAAACGAATACGCGGATCTACTAGACCATATAGTAAATCTGCAACTAAATTTCCAATCAGGGTCAAAATAGTCAGCATCATGGCAATAGCCATCATGACAGAATAATCACGTGCATTAACTGATTCTACGAATAAATAACCGATGCCAGGGTATGTGAAAATGGTTTCTGTGATAATTGCCCCTCCAAAAAGATTGGCAATATCGAATCCAAGTAAAGTAACAATAGGTATGATTGAGTTTCTTAGAATGTGCTTATTATAAATCGCAGATTCTTTCGTACCTTTAGCTCTTGCTGTACGAACATAATCCTTGCGAGAGCTTTCGATCATATCATTTCTCAAGAACTGTGTGTAAGCGGCTGTAGCCATGGCTCCCAGGACAATAGCCGGCAATACTGTATGTTTTGCTTTACTTAAGTAATATTCCAGTGTTCCCGCTTCTACCCCGCTGCCGATACTTCCACTGGCTGGAACCCATCCAAGATTGATGGCAAAAACATAAATGGCAACCAAAGCTGCAACAAAGCTGGGAATTGCAAGTGCTAGATAGTTAAAAGCTGATATTAAATAATCTCCCATGCTATAGGCAAATCGCCCAGAGTATCTTCCCATTAAAAAGGCTAATAAATAAGTAATTAAAAGAGCTGATATTCCTAAAATGATCGTGTTCGGCAAACGGTCACCAATTAATTCCATAACCGGGCGCTTATGAACAAATGAATCTCCAAAATCTCCTTGGACCACACCACTCATCCAGCGGACATACTGCACAGGAATAGGATCATTTAATCCCATCTGCTCACGCATTTCTTCAATATACTCCGGATCTGAGTTTAATGGGTCAATTTTTCCAGATAGTGCATCACCAGGCATAAGCTTTGCGAGGGTGAAAACCACTACTGAGATAAGGAAAATTATTGGAATCATACCTATGAGCCGTCGAATTGTGTACTGTAGCATTTCCATTCCCCTTACCAAACAAAAATTTATTCGCTGGTTAAACTTGTATTCCTTGGGAGAACAAATCCCCCAAGGAATACAGGTTCCTTTATCCTATTACTCTACAATATGCCATTTGTGGAACTCATCAGTTCCAAATGGAGTTACTTTCACTCCGCCAACACGCTTGTTGATCGCCCATGGATCTACACGCTGCTCGAAGAAAATGATCGGCAATTCTTCGTTAACAAGCTTTTGCCATTCATTATAGATTTCCTGACGGTGCTCTTGAACATCTTTACTAGAGTCTTCAGGGAATGTTACACCCTTTTTGATAAGAGCATCAGACTCTTCGCTGTACCATCTCCACATATTCCATTTGTCAGTAGACAGCCAGATGCCGGCTGGATCTGGGTCATTAGCAAGTCCCCAAGCACCCATGAATGTTTCAACAGATGGGTCATCTGCTTCAATAGTGTCATAGAATAGGTTGAAATCTTTTAATGAACCGCCGTTTAGCTTAGCATTTAAGCCAACTTCCTGCCATGATTGAAGGATGAATTGAGCACGTGCTTCTGAAGTTTCAGCGCCTGCCATTGCATCAAAATTAATTGTAAATGGCTTGCCTTCTGGATCTTCACGGAAGCCGTCGCCGTCTTTATCTACATAGCCTGCTTCGTCAAGTAATTTCTTTGCTTTCTCTTGATCATACTCGTATGGATTGATTTCTGAATCATCAATTTTTGCCCAAGATACTGATGGGAAAGGAGTGTTTAATGGTTTTCCTAATCCGTTTGCAAAGCCATCGATAAATGCCTGACGGTCAATTGCATGTGCCATTGCATGGCGAAGGGATTTGTTCTGGAACTTCTTGTTATCAGAAACTACTACACCTTTTTTAGTGTCATAATGACCCCAGTCAAAAGCGATATAGCTGTAAGACATGGCATCTGCTTCTACTGGATTTACATTGTCAAGAGCTTTAATAGCTTCCCACTGATCCTTTGGAGCTTCAATAACATCGATTTCTCCGTTTTGCACTAAACCTTGCGCAAGAGAACCATCAATAATTTTGTAAACTACACCATCCAATTTAGCTGGTCCCTGCCAGTAATCATCAAAACGCTCAAATTCAATCATTTCACCAGGTACGATGTTTTTCACTTTAAAAGGACCTACACCGATTGGGGTTTTACGGATTTGATCGGAGTCCGGAAGCTCTTTAGAAGAAATATCCCCGTAATGGTGCTTTGGCTCAGGGTAAATCCAAATATTTTCCAATAAGTTAACAGAAGGCTCAGTTACTGTCACTTCAATTGTATAATCGTCAATTACCTTGATACCTTCAATTGTCTCAGTTTTACCGTCTTTATATTCTTGAGCACCTTTGATCATTGCTACGTTAGCAAAACGTGCACCTTCATAAGTTGGATCTGCAATTAAATACCATGCAAATTCCATATCTTCTGCAGTTAATTCTTCACCATCATGCCATTTAACTCCTTGCTTAAGCTTGAAAGTTAATTTAGTCTTGTCTTCAGATAACTCATAATCGGCAAGATTCGGTTCAGATATAAGCTCATCATTTACTTTGAGCAAACCTTCATGCATAAACTGAAGGGCATTAACATCATCTTCTCCCTCGTAATAAGCATAAGATAAAACACCTTTAAATGGCTGAGTATAACCGAATGTTACTGTTCCACCCTCTTGAGCTTCTCCTGATGCTTTCCCATCATCTTTTGGTTCCTTTTCAGTGCTGGCTTTCTCTCCGCCTCCAGAACATGCTGCCAGGAATACAGACATGACAAGCAGAAGCGAAAGCAGCCACAATGCTGATTTTTTCATTAGTTTCCCCCCGAAAAATATTTTTTGACAAAGCCTTATTTATATAAGTGACAAGCGACTCTATGCCCAGGCTTCACCTCCTTTAAGTGCGGTTTTACACTCTGGCATTCCGGCATTGCATGCGCGCAGCGCGGATGGAATGTACATCCTTTTGGAGGATCAATCGGGCTTGGCACATCGCCCTCTAAAATAATTCTTTCTTTTTTCTTGCGCGGATCCGGTTCTGGGATCGCAGAGATTAGAGCTTGAGTATAAGGATGCAAAGGCTCTGTATAGAGGCTGTCCTTTTCAGCGACTTCTACAAGGCCCCCCAGATACATAACTCCTATCCGGTCACTCATATGTTTAACTACACTCAAATCGTGGGCAATAAATAAGAAAGTAAGATCAAATTCATCCTGAAGCTCTTTCAGCAGATTCAATACCTGAGATTGGACCGATACATCCAGGGCGGAAACAGGCTCATCCGCAATAATGAGCTTTGGTCTTAAAGCCAGTGCCCTTGCGATTCCGATACGCTGTCTTTGCCCGCCGGAAAACTCATGCGGATATTTATAGTAAGCATCTTCAGGCAGCCCAACTTTCGCAAGAAGATCCATTACTTCCGGCTTCAGTTCCCTTTCGGATTTGCTGTTATAGTTCCTGATTGGCTCCGACACAAGGTGCCCCACCATCATCGTGGGATTTAATGATGCATAAGGGTCCTGGAAAACCATCTGGAAGTCCTGGCGGATTTTCCTCAGGCTGGTTCCTCTAACATTTGTGATATCCTGTCCGTCAAATATGATTTGTCCGTCTGTTGGTTCTAGAAGTCTGAGGATCGTTCTGCCTGCAGTTGATTTTCCGCAGCCTGATTCTCCCACCAGCCCCAATGTTTCCCCTTTCTTAATTTCAAAGGAAATATCGTCGACAGCTTTAACAACCGCTACCGTCTTTCTAAGGATTCCGCCTTTTATTGGATAGTAAGTTTTTAGGTTCTTAACCTCTAAAAGCACATCATTGCTGCTTTTATCCTTTTTTAAAAGAGCTGTATTATTATGCTCTGTACTCATTATGCGTTCACCTCTTGTTTCGGCTGGCTTGTCTCGTAAAGCAGACAGGCAACCTCATGTCCTTCTTCATTTTCTGCCAATTGAGGTGTAACTGTCAGGCATTCAGGCATAGCCTTAGGGCAGCGCGCCGCAAATTTGCACCCTGTTTTAGGCATATTTTTTAATGAAGGGACAATTCCTTTAATTGTGCTTAGCTTTTCCACTTCTTCATCCATTTTCGGAATGGCTCCCATCAGGAGCTGAGTATAAGGGTGTTTCGGATTGTGAAATAAGGAATCAACATCTGTCCGCTCTGCTGTCTTTCCTGCATACATAACAATTACCTCATCACACATCTCAGCCACAACACCCAGGTCATGAGTTATCAAAATGACTGACATATCATTGACTTCCTGGATTTCTTTTAGAAGCTCAAGAATTTGGGCTTGTACAGTAACGTCCAGAGCAGTTGTCGGCTCATCGGCGATCAGCAGCTTCGGCTGGCAGGCAATGGCGATGGCGATCATGACCCTTTGCCTCATACCGCCTGAAAGCTGATGGGGATATTCATCTACAATTTTTTCAGGCCTTGAAATTCCCACACTTTTTAGAAGTGCAATACTTTTAAGCCGCGCTTCTTTTTTGGAGATTTTCATATGATTGAATAATACTTCCTGCAGCTGGAACCCGATAGAGAAAACAGGATTTAAAGAAGTCATAGGTTCCTGGAATATCATTGCGATATCTTTTCCCCTGATTTTATTAATCTCTGAATCTGTCATCTTCTCCAAATGAATACCGTCAAAGATGATTTCTCCGTTTCGGATTTGGCCAATTCCTTTAGGCAGGAGCTTCATGACAGAGAGGCTCATTACAGATTTCCCGCAGCCCGACTCTCCTACGATTCCAACTATTTGTCTAGGTTTAACTCTAAAAGAAACATTATCAACTGCGTTATAGTATGTACCATCTATGGAAAAAGCCGTTTCTAAATTCTTCACCTCTAGTAATGGTGCGTCTTTATGTTGACGGGGATTTGCGCTCATAGGACACCTCTTACCTTTTCGAATTATTCTGTTAATTCATTCTATTTGTCTAAAATATTATTACAAAGTTATTACAATTGCAAGATTTTTTTAAAATTTGTTAAGATTCATTTTTCTTCACTAAAAAAAAAGCCCACATTTTAGGGCTTTAAAGCGATTACGACTCCAGTTTATATAAAGTTTGATCCACAAAATATTCGGATGGCGCAATAAAAGATAGTTTTGTAGAAAAACTTTTTTTCTCTCTAAATTCTCTTATAATTTCGTAGCCAGCAGCATAGCCAAGTAATGGAGGGTAGGGTCTTTCACCATATAGTACCTTCTGATGAAGCCTCTCATTCTTTTTTAATTTCAATTGAGCTTTAATCAATTTATCCCAGAAATTCCTGATCTCTTCTTTTGAATATCTGCTGCACCAGGATCCTCTGAATTTCTTACCACAATGTATTTCTACCGCATGTTCAGCAAGCCCTTCTAATATGATGGAATCAAGCAGCGTAAAATCTTCAAGCTTTTTTTTCTGTGAGTTAATCCTGCAAGCATGGTGATATTCATGCACAAATAAAGCCTCTACTTCGTCTTCTTCTATATCAGAAGGAAGAAACAGAAAGAGCATATTTGCGAATGAAACTCCCGATTTTCCAGAATGCCGCGAAAAAAGACCTCCTCCTGCCGATGGGAAGATATAAACATCAATATTAGGACCGCCCCACTTCTTCCTATATTTTAAGTATATTTTTTCTGCTAGGTCCCATGTTTCTTTTTCTTTTAATTCCTTAAAATCATTCCTGCTGAACCGGTCAGGCTTATACATGCCGAAATCCATTAAGTATTCGTATATCTTCCGGGGATTATGATCATTGAAGGGTCCTGTAAGTTTTTCACATATTTTAAGCGGATCATTAAAACTTTCTTCGAGCCATAAATCTGTTTTGACTATCCCATTTCCCCACCTCCATTTACTCGATATTTAATTAATTTTATGTAAGCGCCAGAATTTTGTTCTTCAAAATAAAAAGCCGATTCATGGGAGGTTCATCTTCCATTGAATCGGCTTTGGTTTATTTTTTATTCATATCTTTTAAAGACAATGGTAGCATTGTGGCCGCCAAAGCCTAGTGAATTGCTCATTGCGGCTGTTATTTCTTTTTCCCTTGCCTTATTTGGAACATAATCCAGATCACATTCAGGATCCGGGTTTACGAGATTAATGGTCGGCGGCAGGATCCCTTCCTTCATTGCCAGAACTGTGAAAATGGCTTCAATTCCGCCTGCAGCTCCCAGAAGATGTCCCGTCATTGATTTAGTCGAGCTTACTGCCAATTTATAGGCATGCTCTCCGAACACCTCTTTGATTGCCAATGTTTCAAATTTATCATTATAATCAGTACTTGTACCATGGGCATTAATATAATCGATATCTTCCGGCTTTAAGCCCCCGTCTTCAATCGCCATTTTCATGGCTCTTGCTCCGCCTTCTCCTCCTGGAGCAGGTGCAGTGATATGATACGCATCCCCGGTAGCGCCATATCCCACGATTTCAGCATAAATTTTTGCGCCGCGGGCAAGTGCATGCTCCAATTCTTCAAGTACTACAATTCCCGCACCTTCTCCAATAACAAACCCGTCACGATTCTGATCAAATGGACGGCTGGCTGTTTTTGGATCTGGATTGGTTGAAAGTGCTGTGTTGGCACAAAATCCAGCTACAGACATTTTTGTTATTGGCGCTTCTGCTCCGCCTGAGATCATCGCATCGGCATCGCCTCGCTGAATAACCTTAAAGGCATCGCCGATTGAGTTTGTGCCAGTGGCACATGCAGTTACTGTACAGGAGTTAAACCCTTTTGCCCCTAAGTAAATGGAGACTTGCCCCGTTGCCATATCCGGAATCATCATTGGAACGAAGAATGGGCTCACCCTTCTGTACCCGCGCTTCATAAATGTCTCATATTGATTTTCAAAAGTTTCCATACCACCAATGCCTGAACCAATCCAAACACCGATGCGATGCGCATTTTCATCTGTAATCTGAAGGTTCGCATCCTTTACAGCCATAAAGGATGAAGCAACAGCATAGTGTGTGAAGCGGTCCATTTTTCTGGCATCTTTTTTGTCAATATATTCTTCAGGATTGAAATCCTTTACCTCAGCAGCTACCTTAGCCGGATATTCATCTGCATTTAATCTAGTCAGAGGTCCAACACCTGAAACCCCTGATTTAATATTGTTCCATGTCGTCTCTGTATTATTTCCAAGCGGTGTTACAGCTCCGATGCCTGTAACTACAACTCTTCTTTTATTCATTTTGATGCAGCTCCTTTTAAATTATCATCATATTTAAAATGAGGTATCTTATCTTCCCCATCTTATCGCAATGGCTCCCCAAGTCAGCCCTCCGCCAAAGCCGACCATCACGAGCAAATCATCATCTTTAATTTTACCCGCTTCCAGTTCTTCCACCAATGCAATTGGAATAGATGAAGCAGAAGTATTTCCGTATTTATCCACTGTTTTCGACATCTTCTCAACCGGAAGTTCCAGTCTTTGACGGGAAGCTTCCATAATGCGGATATTCGCCTGATGAGGTATTAGGAAATCTACATCCTCTTTGGATAATCCAGCTTTATCAAGTACGTTGATGCAGCTTTCACCCATTTGGCGAACCGCAAATTTGAACACTTCGCGTCCATTCATAATGATATATTCATCCTGATATAGATGTTTTGCGCCTGTGCCATCTGCACCTAATTCAAATGATAATATTCCCCGGCCATCTGAGACTGGCCCGATTACAGCTGCACCTGCTCCGTCTCCAAATAAAACAGCAGTATTACGGTCATTCCAGTCTGTAATTTTGGAAAGCTTTTCAACACCTACTACCAATACATGTTTATATGTCCCTGTTTCAATAAACTGTTTTCCCGTTATGATACCATACATGAAACCTGCACATGCAGCACTAATATCCATTGCCGCTGCCTTGTTTGCATTTAATCGCTCCTGAAGCATGCAGGCAACAGATGGAAACGGGTAATCCGGTGTAACCGTTGCAACTAAAATAAGATCTAAATCCTCTGGTTCAATGCCTGCATTTTCCAATGCTTTAAGTGCTGACTCATACGCCATATCAGATGTATCTATGCTGTCATCCGCAATTCTTCTTTCCTCAATTCCAGTCCTGGTCCGAATCCATTCATCAGAAGTATCAACTATTTTCTCCAAATCTGCATTTGTTACCACTTTTTCAGGAAGATATCTTCCGATTCCTATAATTCCAGCATTCATGGAGTCCCACTCCCTTTCATATTTACAAACCCAAAAGCATTCTCTATTTAAATATTATTATCAATTATTATGACTTGGTACTAATTTTATCAAAAGTATATATAATAACGCAACACTTTTTACCATCCCTTACTTATTACTGCACAAGTGTCTATACCCAGTTAACTTTTCTTCATATGCTGTTATATAGGCATCTGAAAGGAGGAAAATGGCATATGCGTGATAAGGATGATAAAGTCAAAGAAAATACAGAAGACCCTTTAACCCATTTTATGTTTGGTGAAAGAGTAAGAAGACATCAGCCAGCTGAAGATGAAAATGAATCTGATAGAAGAGCTGAAAAAGATCAGGGGATAGATGACTGGCTTTTCGGGGGTAGGAGCAGAAATGCACATGAAGCTGACGAATGGCTTCTTGGCGGAAAAAGCAGAGATACTAATGAAAGAGACTATCCCCCTAACGAAAATGGGAACAATATCCTGAACAACATCAACTTGGAGGAACTAATGGGCAACATTGACACTCTTATGACTTCAGCTCATCAGTTAAAACCATTGCTGAAAAAAGCAGGGCCTTTGCTGGAGATGTTTTTGAAGAAATAGGGGCTGGGCAAACCTTATACGTTTACTTTAGAATATATCCTTTTTTTAGCTGGTCCATCACCGGATAGATTTAAAGATTTTAATACCCTATATGCTGTATGCCTGGATTCGAGATTTAAATAATCCCGGCATTCTTTATTTGTTATCTTTGAATTAAAAAGCAAAAGATAATCTGTTATTGCTTCCATATGACTCGTTCTTGAAATCATTTTACATTTAAGACAACACCATTTTCCGTCTTTCCTCACAACAGCAAAAGATTTACAGGAATGACATTGAACACCTCTTAGTAAATCCTTTCGATTAATTCCATAAGTATTTAGAATATCATTATCAAGAGGACTATTTTTGCACAAAATCTTTTCATTCAGTCTATTTATGTCGTTGGGCCATAATATCTGTTTGTTATATTTTGATTTGGCATTCATTAGTCTATCAATTATTTTTTCAGTATGAACAACTCTTTTCAAAATAAAGCTATTTTCTTTCTCTGTTTTTATATAGGCAGCAGGGTTAGTAATAGTTACAAAATACTCTATTGGCAATTCTGGAACCTTCTCTTTTAACAGCCACTCTTTGAATTGCGACACTTGACGCAATACCTGCGAAACTGGATTAGGAATCACTTTTTCCTTCTGTCCGTGTTTTTGAATTACTTGATCAGATATTGGTTCAAAATATAGGGTTCCAGAATAATTTTTGACTTCAATTATTACTGCGAAAAATGGGGTAATAAGCAGGGAATCGATTTGAAAAGGAGTATGAAGGATAAGACGAAGATCATTATAAATTCTAAAATCTTTACCTGGGAGAAAACTTAAATAATAATCCAGCTGCTTCTCTCCATTAAAACCTAATAGCCCATTTCTATAATCGACTTCAATTTCTGCCCTTTTCCGATGGTAATCAGGCAATCTTCGCAGCAGCGCTTCAATCTGTAATATTCTTAACGGCTTGGATCTAGACTTCATTAACATAGCAAACCTCCTTTGGAACATTATCTCCAAAGTTACGAATTCGGTATGGGTGATAAATAATCCTTTGTTTAATATGTAAATTTAAGGTGCATATTATCTTTTTTTCATATATTACTTATCTGTGTACGGGTTCTTCCAAAATCAATGCGGACTTTTTATATATTGTGCTTGGTTTACTATCCACTCCTGGTTACGCGCGGGATTCTTTGATTTACGCGCGGATTCTTCCTGTTTCGGCGCGGACCCCTTTCATTTGTGCGCGGATCTCCTTGGTTTATGCGCACACTTCTTCTTTACGCGCGGGATCTTATGTTTTGCGCGCGGGTTTTTCCCGTTTACGTGCGGACTCCTTTCATTTGTGCGCGGATCTTATTGGTTTATCCGCACACTTCTTCTTTACGCGCGGGCTCTTTCGGTTTGTGCGCGGTTTCTTCCTGTTTCGGCGCGGACCCCCTTCATTTGCGCGCGGATCTTCTTGATTTGCGCACGCACTCCTTCTTTACGCGCGGGATCTTATGTTTTGCGCGCGGGTTTTTCCCGTTTACGTGCGGACTCCTTTCATTTGTGCGCGGATCTTTTTGGTTTGCGCGCACCCTTCTTCTTTACGCGCGGGATTCTTTGGGTTGCGCGCGGTTTCTTCCTGTTTCGGCGCGGACCCCTTTCATTTGTGCGCGGATCTCCTTGGTTTCCGCACGCACTCCTTCTTTACGCGCGGGATCTTATGTTTTGCGCGCGGGTTTTTCCCGTTTACGTGCGGACTCCTTTCATTTGCGCGCGGATCTTTTTGGTTTATGCGCACCCTTGTTTGCGCGCACCCTTGTTTGCGCGCGGTTTCTTCCTGTTTCGGCGCGGACCCCTTTCATTTGTGCGCGGATCTCCTTGGTTTATGCGCACACTTCTTCTTTACGCGCGGGATTCTTTAGTTTGCGCGCGGTTTCTTCCTGTTTCAGCGCGGACATTTTTGACTAATGCGCGGACTTTATTTTTCACGCTGTCCTATCGCACGAGTCCAAACAAAAAACCAGCCCAAAGGCTGGTTCCCCATTACTCACTCTCTTTCAAAGCATCCGCTTTGCCCATTTCGTAGGCTTCGTTCATGACTTTGGTGAATAGGTTCATGAATGGCTGGATCATTTCCATGGATAGTTCAATGCCTGCTTCGTCGAGCTGCTGTTTGGCTTCTGGCAGGTATTTCATGGCGATTTGCATGAATTCCATGTTTTTTTCGTTTAGCTGCATCTTGTAGTACCTCCTATGTATATCAATTCTCGTTGGGCAGTTTGCCTGTTTTTTTGTAATTCTCAATAGCGGCGTTTAGTTCTTTTTTGAATTCTTCGTCGACGTCAGGGCTGAATTTCCCGAGTGAAAGAACTTCATCCTGAAAATCGAAGGTTAGATTTCCTGATTCCAGTTCGCCTTCGTTGAATTTTTCTGCCACTAGTTCATACAAAACATCGACATGCTGAACCGTACTGGTCAGGACGACTGATTCACCCAGATCAGACTGGTCGGAAATATAGCCGATGGCGTAGAGCCCTTCTTCTTTTAGTTTCTCGATGACAGGAACATTATACCCATCTCCAGCTGGATAGACAACATCTGTCTTATTGGCAATCATTTTTTCCAAGAGAGCTAGGGCTTTATTATCATTGTCCCAGTTGCCGACATATTGAATTTGCACATTTATTCCTTTATCAATTTGGCTTACACCTTGATAAAAACCTTCTACCTCCGGCTGCCATTCAAAAGCTGCGAGTATTCCTATATTATTAGTTTTCGTCATATGACCAGCAACCATGCCGCCAAAGAATCCCATTGCATAGGCTTCAAAATTTAAGCTGGTGGTGTTGTCATTTTTGGCATCGCCATTAAAGCTGACAAAATGAATGTCAGGGTATTTTTTAGAAATGTTATTAAAATATGCCGCGTATTCATTGCCATGTCCAAAAATCAGGTTTACACCTTTTTGATCAAACTCTTTAACAGCTCTTTCAACAACCATCTCAGAATTCATGCCCTCTTTATAATAAACCTCAACATCATAATGGGATTGAATCTTTAACATGCCTTTATAGCCTTTGGTCCCCCATACCTGGTCATTGACGGTATCGGGCACTAATAATCCAGCTTTTTCAAGTTTTCCTGTAGACATCGCTTGTCCGCAGGAGGCCAATAAAAGAAGGCACAAAAGAAGGATCCCGAATTTCACTAATGTCTTATGCATCTCCTTTTTCTCCGCCTCTCTGTCTTTCGCTTCATACTAATGGTATGACCGGTTTATTTTACCAGACTAATTCAATTCTACCTTGTCTATATGTTAATTGAAAAGATTTTTTTCTAATTTACAAACCATCCAGGCTCTCTAAAGAAAGAATATGGCTTCTTTGCTTCTCTAGACCTTCAGAGAATTTCACGGAACACATAATCGCTTTTTCAATTACTTTTCCTTTTGCCAGATGGGGACTGCGCCAATTTTCATTATAGTCAAGTGAAAGGTATTCTGCGCATTTTTTCCAATGCCCAGTGACGCTGCTCATTAATAGGCAGGATTCGCCTAAAGGCTTATCTGCACAATCTGATAAGAAAAAGGTGAGATCCTCAATGAAAATAGCATCATGTATCCATTCCCTTTCATTTATCATTACTCTTTTTCCATTGGCAAGAGCCTGGTGGAAACTAAATTCCTTTGGCTGCCAGGGACCGTATATGACAGGCAGGTAAAAGCATGAAACTGAAATATTGTTTTCTCTAAGGATTTCAATAGCATCTTCCATGCGGCTGTGTGTTCTGCTAATGTCTTTAAGCCACTGAATAGGGAGAAGGAATGCAATTTTCACTTGCAGGTTCTTGAATTCAGCCAAGTTTTTTATAAGAAATTCCTCAATAAGCTCCTTCTCCCTTAAAGAGGCGAGTTCATTTTTTATATATAAATCGTATATATCAATAAAAATTACGTCATTTTTTATTATTTCTTTTTTAGAATTAATCCATGATGAATAGTTTTTTTCATAGAAATTGGCATTCCGTCCGATTGCCAGGCGTTTTTCGTTGATTAAGGCATCTTCTTTTTCATTATTGAAATGAATTCCATCTATCTCACAGCCCTGTTCAAGCAGATGCTTGCACAGGCTGAATCCTATAAATTCAAACGTCCCTAATATTACTGCCCTGTCCATCTTCACTCCTCCTTGGAAGCATATTAATGTATACTATGCTTCAGGGATTGTCTTTATTTCTTTGCGGAATGGCAGCAGATTTTTATAGGACTTTTTCATATTTTCTAAAGAAGTTTGTCATTTGAGAAGACATTCGCTGTTTTTTATCTGGAAGGATATAAAACACAGAGATAGGGCTATTTTCATTTTCCCATTGTATTGATCGTTTTTTTAAGTAATCTGATTGCTTGTAAGCTCTTCCGCCCGCCAGTACCTGAATGATTCTGACTGGCACTTTAAGGCCCGTTGTGAGGTTTTTTTCATGCTTGCTGAGCAGATCCGCTATTTTATCCGTTTCTATTTCATATGAAACTGCCAGTTCTTTTAATAATTTCTTGTAAAAAAACTTATGCTCTTTTTCCTGATCGAGATGGTGCTTTAGTGAAAGAATGGGATTGATTAATACGGCTGAACGGATTAAATCGCTCATTTCATGCAATAATCTAAGGGCTACCAATGCTCCCATTCCCTCAGCAACAATATGGATCTTTTCGTTAATAATTTCCGTTCGCAGAATATGTTCATACAAGCATTTAGCCTTATCGACAGCCTGATCGTTCCCCCAGTGCCTCCCGTAAAGATTTGAATAAAAAATCGTATAGCCATCTTCCCTGAGCTTCTTAATTAATAAATATTTCCCTTCATTTTGAGTCCAAAAACTGCAGTTCCTGTCAACAAAGTGCCGATCATCCCCAATAATCAGGATACCGAAACCACTAGGTTTATCTGGGTAATGAATCATGCACCATTCTGTATCCAGCTGGAAGTTCCGGCTTTCCATAGTAAAACTCCTTTGCAAGTTTGTTCATAATAATGTATGTGAGTAAAATTTAAAATGAATGGGGGATTTGCCTAGTTTTAGACAAGTTCATTATGAAGAAGGCTGTGTCCAATCAGAGAGCTGAAAAGTACATGTATAGGATGTAAAAATAAATTTATTTCTTTAATAGCTTATGCTAATATGAAAAGGGATTAATTATGTTAGAGGTGAAATAGATGAGATACTTTTGGACATTTTTCTGGACGTTCCTTCTTGTTCAAATGTTAACGTACGTAGTTTCTTCAATGATTGGAGCGCCTTACGATTTTGTAACCGGCACCATTCTGGCGGTTGGGACAACTGTTTTAATTTTTGTTGTCGCTTCCATCATTCCTGATGGTCCTGTTGAGAAAGAAGGACTTCATTAATCTGCATTCTTATGCAGGAAATGAAAAGAGTCATCCTGATTAATTCAGGATGATTCTTTTCATTTGTGGCCTTAATTTACCAGCAATTCAATTTTGCCGTTATCTGCGGATATGACAACTTCACTGTAATCTTTAATTTCAGCTGCGATTATTTTGCGGGCGAGTGCTGTTTCCACGTTCCTTTGAATAAAACGTTTGAGCGGCCTGGCTCCATAGACGGGATCAAATCCGTTTTCTGCAATATATTCCTTGGCATTATCATTTATACTCAACTTAATATGCTGATCGGATAATCTCGCTTGAAGCTGAGTAATTAATTTTAAAACAATACTCTTTATTTCATTAAGAGCTAGAGGTTTAAACAGAATAATTTCGTCCACTCTGTTTAGAAACTCTGGACGGAAATGGCTCCGCAGCTGTCCAAGTACATTATCTTTTGTTTCTTCAGATATATCTTCTTCATTAGCAGGACGTTCCAGAAGAAACTGGGAGCCAATATTGGAAGTCATAATGATAACCGTATTTTTAAAATCAACCGTGCGGCCTTGTGAGTCAGTGATTCTTCCATCATCAAGCATCTGAAGGAGGATATTGAATACTTCAGGATGAGCCTTTTCAATTTCATCAAGCAGGATGACTGAGTATGGCTTCCTTCTGACAGCTTCTGTCAGCTGACCGCCTTCCTCATATCCTAGATACCCCGGAGGAGCACCTATCAATCTTGATACAGCATGTTTTTCCATATATTCGGACATATCAATTCTGATTATTTGTTCTTCACTATCGAATAGTGACTGTGCAAGTGCCTTAGCCAATTCTGTTTTTCCCACACCAGTTGGGCCCAGGAAAATGAAAGAGCCAATGGGGCGATTCGGATCTTTAATTCCTGCCCTTGCCCTAAGGACAGCATCTGACACAAGCTGTACAGCTTCATCCTGGCCAATCACTCTTTCGTGAAGGATGCTTTCAAGGCGAAGCAGCTTTTCACGTTCTCCTTCAACAAGTTTAACCACTGGAATACCTGTCCACCTTGCCACAATGCCGGCAATTTCTTCTTCTGTGACTTCCTCTCTCAGCAGCCGGTCTCCTTGATTCTCGTTAACTGCACTTTCAAGCTCTTTCAATTCCTTTTCCAAAGAAGGGATTCTTCCATGGCGCAGTTCTGCAGCTTTATTCAAGTCGTAATTATTTTCTGCTTCTTCCAGTTCACGGCGCATTTTCTCAAGCTGCTCCCGCTTTTCCTGGACTTTCTGGATTCCTTCCTTTTCAAGCTGCCATTTTGCTTTCATGCTGTTAGCCTGGTCTTTTAATTCGGCCAGTTCTTTTTGCAGGTCTGCAAGTCTCTGCTTGCTTCCTTCATCACTCTCTTTTCGTAAAGCTGCTTCTTCTATCTCCAGCTGCATGACCCTTCTTGTAACTTCATCCAACTCTGATGGCATTGAATCGATTTCTGTCCTGATCATGGCACATGCTTCGTCAACCAAGTCAATCGCTTTATCAGGAAGGAACCGGTCTGTAATATACCTGTCTGACAAGGTTGCGGCAGCCACAATAGCCCGATCGTGGATATTGACACCATGATGGATTTCAAAGCGCTCCTTCAGCCCTCTAATAATTGAGATTGTATCCTCTACATCCGGCTCCTGCACCAATACCTGCTGAAAACGCCGTTCCAGAGCAGGATCTTTTTCGATATATTTGCGGTGCTCCTCAAGTGTGGTAGCTCCTATACAGTGCAATTCTCCCCTTGCAAGCATGGGCTTCAGCATATTCCCTGCATCCATTGCTCCTTCTGTCTTGCCTGCTCCAACAATGGTGTGAAGTTCGTCAATAAAAAGAAGAATTCTGCCTTCGCTTTTCTTAACCTCATTTAATACAGCTTTCAGTCTTTCCTCGAATTCCCCCCGAAATTTGGCCCCGGCAATTAATGCGCTCATATCAAGGGCAAAAATAGTTTTATCCTTGAGGCCCTCAGGCACATCTTTACGTACAATTCTTTGTGCCAATCCTTCGACTATAGCTGTCTTTCCTACTCCAGGTTCGCCTATTAAAACTGGATTATTTTTGGTTTTCCTTGAAAGGATGCGAATGACATGCCTGATTTCACTATCCCGGCCAATTACAGGATCAACTTTCCCCTGTTTCACCTCTGCAACAAGATCTCTTCCATATTTTTTTAAAGCCTCATATGTTGATTCCGGATTTTGCGATGTCACCCTCTGATTCCCCCTAATCTCCTTAATCGCCCGCTCCACTTGTTCTTTATTGATTCCGTATGACTTTAAAACTGCTGCCGTTTCGGTTTCCGCTGCTGCAGCTGCCATGAAAACATGCTCAACTGACATGAAATCATCCTGATAGATCTTCATATAATTTTCTGCTTCCGCCAGCAGCCGCTGCAGTTTACCGGTTATATACAATTTTCCATGTTCTGTTCCTGAACCGGACACTTGTGGTTTTTTCCTCAGTGCTTCCTGCATTTTATTATTAAAAGAATCAGCCGGAATCTGCATTTTTGACAGTATTAATGAAATCAGGCTGTTTTCCTGGCCCATAAAAGCCAGGAATAAATGGGCTTCATCCACCTCCTGATGCTGCTCGCGCAACGCTATGGACTGTGCATTTAATAACCCTTCCTGAAGCCGCTCTGTCATCCGATTTAAATCCATTATGCAACCTCCTTTTTGACCTTTTTTGACCTTTTAGTTTTATTATAATCCAATCTTTTCATATGTAAAGTTTCCAGCAGTTTATTCTCAGTCTAAAAAGCCATCCGCAATTTGGATGGCTCTATTTTTTATACTATTTCCCCGTCTTCTTGGTAAATAATCAAAATCAAGGCTTTCTTTTATACGTCCAAATCCGGTTATGATTGGATGTTTCCGGAAATTGGTCTCCAGCTCTCATTTTAAGCACTTGAGGATTATTGACGTTACTTCCCGTTTCGCCAATTTCTATATAAATTCCATTATTAGGCGCTTTCTGGCCAGGCTTAAATTGTCTGTTTTGCCCCATGCTGAATACCTCCTTTAATCGTAAATCACTTATTATTATTTCCACTCTTGCATCTCTCATGAGGGAAACTATTGGCATCGCTTAAAAGCAATGAAAAGGATATCACTTTACTCTGCCGTCCTGTTTATAGTTAAATGGGGAGGTATGAGATTTCATTATGGAGGATTTACTTGTGACTGATTTTCTGACATTGCTTAAATATTTGTTTTTGGGATTGTTTCAGGGACTCACAGAGCCTATTCCAATTTCATCGAGCGGGCACCTCGAGATTGCCCAGCATTTTTTCGGCCTTGACATCAAAGGTCTTAGCTTCGCCCTCCTTGTAAATACCGCCTCATTATTAGCTGTTCTGCTTATCTATAGGGAAGATATTATGAGACTGATCCGAAATGGCCTTGCATACATTACAACTAAAGATAAACAGGCCGAATCAGACTTTCGGTTTATCATTTACTTGATTATTGGAACCATTCCTGCAGGTGTCATCGGCATTTTGTTCGGGGATTTTATCGATAAGCACCTTGCAAATATAAAAACAGTTGGGATTACTCTTATCGTGACAGGACTTGCACTGTGGCTGATCCGTAATTTACGCGGTCGGAAAAATGATGCTGAATTATCTTATAAGGATGCAATCATTGTAGGTCTTGCCCAGGCAGTCGCCCTGATACCGGGAATCAGCCGTTCCGGTGCTACCATTGTAGCCGCAATGGGGCTTGGGATGAAACAGGAGACAGCTTTAAGGTTTTCTTTCCTTTTATACATTCCGGTAAGTGCCGGCGGAATGATACTTGGTTTTAACGACATACTAACGGATCCCAATTTATCCAAATTGGCTTTTCCCTATACAATTGCCTTTATTGCCTCACTGGCTGCATCTTACTTTTCCCTGAAATGGTTTATGAATATTATGGCTAAAGGGAACCTGAAGTATTTTGCGATTTATTGTTTTATTGTTGGACCGCTTGTTTATTTCTTATCTTAATGAAAAAGCCTTCTCAGCGCTGAGAAGGCTTTTCATTATAATATCTCTGAAAGAATGGCTTTTTGAACATGAAGTCTGTTCCCAGCCTGCTGAAAGACAGCAGAATTATTTCCATCAATGACTCCCGCTGTAACTTCTTCACCGCGATGGGCAGGCAGGCAATGCAAAAAGACGTAATCTTTTTTGGCTTTTTGGACAAGATATTCATTAACCTGATAATCAGCAAAATCTTTCAGCCTCTGTTCATTCTCAGCTTCCTGTCCCATGCTCGTCCAGACATCTGTATAGATGGCATCTGCATTAGCAGCCGCTTCTTCAGGGTTAGATGTTACGATTACCTTTGAACCGCTTTGTTCGGCAAACTCTTGTGATTGCTGGAGAACAGTTTTATCTGGTTCATATCCTTCAGGACAGGCAATCGTGATATTTATCCCCATCTTGGCAGAAGCAATCATTAAAGAATGGGCAACATTATTGCCATCTCCCACATATACGAGGTTTTGGCCTTTTAACTCCCCATTTTTCTCTTCGATTGTAAGGAGATCGGCAAGAGCCTGGCATGGATGATAAAGATCGGTCAAGCCGTTAATAACCGGAATGTCCGCATGATGAGCCAGTTCCTGAATCTTCGCATGAGAGAATGTGCGAATCATAATCGCATCAACATACTGTGAAAGCACTTTAGCTGTATCCGCAATGCTTTCTCCTCTTCCAAGCTGCAGATCCTGGCTATTTAAATATAAGGCATGGCCCCCAAGCTGCAGCATCCCTGCTTCAAAGGAAACTCTTGTACGTGTAGAAGACTTTTCAAAAATCATGCCAAGAATTTTGCCTTTTAGGATGGAAGTTTCTGCACCCTGCAGATGAGCTTCTTTTAATTGCTTTGCTTTTTCCAGCAGCCCCTTAATCTCCTCTGATGAAAAGTCTGCAAGTGTTAGAAAATCCTTTCCTTTCAAATTTAACAGCTTATCAGAGGCCTGAATTGAAATCATAAGACGCCCACTTCCTTTTCTCCAATATTATTTTTAATGCCCTGCCAATCTTCAATGGACTTAACATCCCATTCTCCTGCTGACATTGATTTTAATAATGCAATAAGCGTTTCTTTTTCACTGAAAGTCAAAATTCTGTTTTTGATTCCCATTTCTCTCATTCTCTTATCTTCTTCACTCATGCCAGGATTATATAAAGCGAAGGTTTCCTGGGCATTCCAGTCCATATTTTCTTGAGTCAGAAAAACAGGCACAATTTTAGCCTGATTAACATATTGAGTTAATTCTTCTGTTTCTGGAGAGTTTGCTATTACGACACATTTGCCTTTAGCACCATTTAAACCAGCATGGAAAGATTTTCTGATTGCTGCCTCATAATTTGGTGCCAGTGAAATCCCCTCTCCTGTTGATTTCATTTCAGGACCTACCTTGCTGTCCAATCCCTTCAAAGCATAATTTGAGAAAACCGGGAATTTCACACATACAAATGGGAGTTTCGCCGCAGCCGGCATTTCATCTTTCGACAAATTATATTTCCCAAGCAATATTTTTGTCGCAATCTCCACCAGCTGCACGCCTGTGACCTTGCTGATAATTGGTACTGTTCTGCTCGCACGGGGGTTTATTTCAAGAATAAATACCTCTTCGCCATTAACGATATATTGAATATTCATGAGTCCTTTATACTGGAGCTTTTGCACAATGGCTTTTGCATAGGCCAGCATTTTATTTTGGACATTTTCTGAAAGATTTTGCGGCGGGAGAACGGACATGCTGTCGCCAGAGTGAACACCCGTTTTTTCAATATGCTCCATAATTGCAGGTGCACAGATATGATTTCCGTCTGCTGCCAGATCAAGCTCAGCTTCTGATGCATGAACGAATTGATCAATTAAAATCGGATATGGGACATCACCTTTCGTTAAATAACTCTCCAGCTCAGATGATGAAGCAATACGTTCCATCCCTCTGCCGCCTATAACATAGGATGGACGGACAAGAATCGGGAATCCAATTTTTTCGGCTGCTTCTTTTAGCTCTGCTTCTGTGTGGACAACATCTCCTTTTATCCTCGGGATATTCAAATCATCCAATAGGTGATAAAAAAGCTTCCGGTCCTCTAATGCATCAATGGTTTTTGAGTCAGTTCCAAGCAGGGTAACGCCATAAGCTTCAAGTTCGGATGCCAGATTCAGTGCTGTCTGCCCGCCAAGCTGCACAATGACTTCTGAAATTCCTTCTGCTTCAATCACATTCAAGATATCCTCAAGAATTAGCGGTTCAAAATAAAGCCTGTCAGCTGTTGTATAATCCGTACTTACCGTTTCCGGGTTATTATTGATCATGATTGTCTCAACGCCTTCATCTTTCAGAGCAAACACTCCCTGAACGGAGCAATAATCAAATTCAATGCCCTGGCCAATTCTGATGGGGCCGCTTCCGATAATCAGTACTTTCCTCTTATCACTCTTCACTTGTTCATTTTCGCCAAAATAACTGGAGTAATAATAATTTGATTTTGCTTCAAATTCAGCTGCGCATGTGTCAACCATTTTATAGGCTGGAAGAATGCCAGCCTTTTTGCGTTTGTCCCTGACTGCTTTCTCCGCAACTTTCCATTCCAATGCAAGAAACTTATCACTGAAGCCCTTTTCCTTAAATAGCTGCAGCTCTTCTATTGTTGCTTTATCAAGTGTTAAGGCCGAAATTTGTTTTTCCAGTATTACCATTTCATTGAGTAAATTGAGATAGAAATAATCAATTTTCGTGATAGAGTGTAAAGCATCCAATGAGTAATTTCTCCGGAGTAATTCAACCACGATAAAAAATCTTTCATCAGTCTGCTTTAACAGCAGTTCCTCAAGCGATGCAATCGATTTAGCTGATAAGCCAGGTGATTTCAAATCATTTCCCTTCACTTCAAGTGAATGGATTGCCTTTAAGAGAGCCCGTTCCAGATTCCGGTCAATGCCCATTACTTCTCCGGTTGCTTTCATCTGAGTTCCGAGTTTGCGGTCTGCAGAAGGAAATTTATCAAATGGCCATTTGGGAAACTTAACGATGACATAATCCAGAGCTGGTTCAAAGCTTGCGAAAGTATCTCCTGTTACAGGGTTGATAATTTCCGATAATGTATACCCGACTGCAAGCTTTGCAGCCATTCTGGCAATGGGATAGCCTGTTGCTTTGGAAGCAAGGGCAGATGATCTGCTGACTCTGGGATTTACTTCAATCAAGTAATAATTCTTACTATGCGGATCAAGGGCAAACTGAATGTTGCACCCTCCAATAATGCCAAGCTCTGAAATGATCTTAATTGATGCTGATCTCAGCATCTGGTACTCATCATCTGTTAAGGTTTGTGAAGGTGCGACAACAATTGAGTCACCAGTATGAACCCCAACGGGATCAATATTTTCCATATTGCAAATAGTGATGCACGTATTCTTTGAATCCCGCATGACCTCATATTCTACTTCCTTAAATCCTGCTATGCTTTTTTCAACCAGGCATTGGCTGATCGCACTCTCTTTTAAGCCGCCCTTCACCAGAGACGTCAGTTCTTCAAAATCTCCTGCTATGCCTCCGCCTGTTCCGCCAAGAGTATAAGCTGGACGTACGATAATTGGAAATCCAATTTCGCTTGCAAATTGGATGGCTTCATTTACTTCATGGACAATGATGCTTTCAGGAACAGGTTCGTTAAGCTCGTTCATCAGCTTACGAAAAGCTTCCCGGTCTTCACCTTTCTTAATGGATTCAATGCTGCTGCCCAAAAGCTTCACTCCATAACGTTCAAGCACACCTGATTCACTCAGTTTAAAAGCAAGATTCAATCCTGTCTGGCCTCCCAGTGTGGCAAGCAGGCCATCGGGACGTTCTTTTTTTATAATCTTCTCAAGACTGTCAGCTGTCATCGGCTCGAAATAGACTTTATCTGCAAAAGCTCTGTCAGACATGATGGTAGCCGGATTGTTATTCACAAGGATAACCTTATAGCCTTCTTCCTTTAATGCTGCGCAGGCCTGTGTTCCTGCATAATCAAATTCTGCTGCCTGCCCGATGACAATCGGGCCGGAGCCGATTACTAATATGGATTGGATACTGGTGTCTTTAGGCATAAGCGAAAACTCTCCTATTCTCCTCTTGAATCATGTTCATAAACTCATCAAAAATATAATCACCATCCGCTGGTCCCGGATGGGCTTCCGGATGGAATTGCACCGTATGGATTGGCAGCGCCTTATGCATTAGTCCCTCAATTGACTGGTCATGAAGGTTTACATAGCGGGTCTTAAACCCTGTATCTTTTATGCTTTCTTCATCAACCACATAGCTATGATTTTGTGATGACATAAAGACTGTGCCCTTCTTCATGTCCGCAATCGGGTGGTTGGCACCCCTATGGCCAAAGGACAGTTTCTTTGTGTTGCCTCCAAATGCTAAAGCAGACAGCTGGTGGCCAAGGCAAATTCCCAATGCCGGATACTGCTCCAGCACCTTTTTTAATTCCGGGAGGATGCTTTTTAATTCTTTTGGATCTCCAGGCCCGTTTGAAAGCACCACACCGTCTGGATTTAGTTTTTTTATCTGTTCAAAGCTTGTATTATAAGGAACAGATGTAACCTTGCACGCTCTTTTCAGCAAAGAATCCACAATTGATTTTTTAGCTCCAAAATCAATGACAACTATATGAATGCCGCCCTCTCCAAAGCACTCCATAGTTTGTGAAGATACTTTACAAACTTTTTCATCCTTTGGAAGCAGCAATCCGGCGGCTGCCGTTTCCGAAGAAGACATTTTTGCCGGCATGCTGCCTTCTGAACGGATTTTCTTTACAATGGAACGGGTATCCATATGCCCTAATAATGGGATATTCCATTTCTGAAGGTATTCCTGAAGCGAATAAGCCGATTTGTAATGCGAAGGATTTCTGCTTCCTTCATATACAATAACCCCGGCCACATGAGGTTTCTTGCTCTCAAAATCAGACTCATTTATTCCGTAATTTCCGATTAAAGGATACGTAAATACAATAATTTGGTCCTTATAAGAGGGATCTGTCAATACTTCCTGGTAGCCTGTCATTCCTGTAAAAAAAACGATTTCCCCTTCTATATCCTTTTCAGGCTGATCCGTCAGCCATTGGCCCTTATAGGAATGGCCGCTATTTAAATGAAGGTATCCTTCCATTATCAACACCTCGAAGCTATCTGTATATTTATATAACTTTATTAATTTTTATTCATTCATTTGAAAAATAATACAGCCTACACAGCTGATTTTGAAAATTCCTTAAGTGTGGATTGCAGAACTTGTACCGCTTCATCAATTTCTGATTTTGATGCTGTCAGCGGAGGCAGCAGCCGCAAAACATTTTCTCCTGCAGGTAATGCCAGCAAGCAATTGGCTCTTAATTCCTTTAACAATGATGGAAGAGGAATATCTAATTCAATACCGACCATCAAACCAAGATAGCGAATCTCCTTAACAGCTGCAAGCAGTTCAAGCGATTCTGCCAATTTGTCAGCAAGATATGCACTTTTTTCCTTAACGCCTTGTAAAAAATCATCATCAAATATTGTGTTCATGGTAGCAATAGCTGCTGCAATGCTGATCGGGTTCCCGCCAAATGTTGATCCATGGCTTCCTGGCCCAAATACTCCTTCTAATGCTTTTTTTCCAATCACAGCGCCTATTGGCAATCCGCTTCCCAGGCCTTTAGCTGCGGTTACGATATCGGGAGTAAGGTCAAAATGCTGAAATCCAAATGCTTTACCTGTTCTGCCAATGCCGGTCTGAATTTCATCTACTATCAGCAGCGCTCCATATTCTTTGCAAAGCTGCTCAGCTTTTGTTAAAAACTCCTGATTCCCAATGTGAATCCCGCCTTCACCCTGTACAATTTCCAGCATTACGGCCGCTGTTTCCGCATCAATCTCATCCTTCAATGCATTAATATCATTAAAAGGAACATACTTAAAAGTCTCAAGCATGGAACCATAGCCTTTTTTAATTTTTTCCTGGCCCGTTGCAGCCATAGTGGCGAAGGTTCTCCCGTGGAATGATTGCTGAAAAGTAATGATTTTTTTCCGTCCCGAAGCTTTTCTTGCAAGCTTAATCGCTGCTTCATTTGCTTCTGCTCCGCTGTTGGCAAAGAATACGAGGTCCATGCCCGCAGCTTCAGAGAGAGTCTTTGCTGCAGCCTCCTGCTGATCCTGCATAAATAAATTGGAAACATGCCAGAATTTATTCAGCTGTTCATTGATTGATTTTTGTACTGCTGCTGGACGGTGACCAAGATTGCAGACTCCGATCCCTGAGGTGAAGTCCAAATAGCGCTTCCCATTTTTATCAAAAAGATAGCTTCCTTCTGCTTTTTCCGGCTCCACTTCCCACCGGGCATACGTTGGAAATAGATTACTCAAGTTAAGACCTCCTTCTTGGCAGATATATTTGTACCGATCCATTTGCCTTCCTCATAAAACTTTTCTTTTCCTGATACAATCATTACGCTATTTAGCCCTTTGCTGATTGTCTTCAAGGCAGAGGTAACTTTTGGGATCATTCCGCCTGTAATTTTTTTATCGTTAATATGCTGTTCAATTTCATCCTCGTCAAGCTGGGGAGAGAGGCTGCCGTCGATGAAAATTCCTTTTACATCCGTTACAAAGATGCAATGTTCAGCTTTAATGGCATTGGCAACGGCTGCCGCAGCATAGTCGGCATTGATATTAAGTTTCGTGCCGCCTTCTGCAGCTGCAATAGGAGTAATGACAGGGATCAGGTCTTCGTTAAATAACATTTCCAGTACTGACTGATTAACAGCCGTTATTTCACCAACCAGTCCAAGCTCATCCTGATTGATAAATTCTCCCTTTAGTAATCCTGCATCACTTCCATTTACGCCAAACCCTCTAAATCCATGCAGTTCGATCATCGAGGTAAGTTTGCGGTTGGATTGTCCTGACAGGACCATCTCTGCTACCTCCAGAACTTCCGGAGTCGTTTTTCTTAGCCCATTGACAAATTCATGAGGAATGTTATAAAGTTCCAGCATGCTGTTAATTGCCGGGCCTCCTCCATGAACAAAAACAATCTGGTATCCTTCATTCTTCAACACTAAAAGACTATCAAAAAAAGCTTCTCCCAGCTCTTCCATCACACTGCCTCCACACTTAATGACTATACTTTTCAAAAGGCATCCCCCTCAGGTACGATAGCTTGCATTGATTTTGACATAATCATAGGATAAGTCACATCCCCAGGCCTTTCCTTTGCCTGCTCCCTGATGAAGATCCACAGTAATCTGAATGACGGCATTGGATAAGTACTCTTTTGCTTCTTCTTCAGAAAATGCCAGTGGAACACTATTTTTCAGCATGACTATAGGTCCGATAGCGATATCTACCGAAGACGGATCAATATCCGGCTGGCTCTGTCCGATTGCCCCGATAATTCTGCCCCAATTGGCATCCGCTCCATATACAGCAGTCTTAACAAGATTCGAGCCGACAATCTGCTTTGCAATCATTCTTGCATCATCATCTGTTTTTGTCCCCGATACCTCCACTTCTATCAGCTTTGTTGCTCCTTCGCCATCTTTTGCAATCTGTTTGGCAAGACTCTCACTTGTTTGGGAAAGCATCTGTATAAATACATCCCAATCTGGATGGTCCGGCGAAAGTTTATTTATACCGCTGGTTCCATTAGCCATGACCATTACCATATCATTTGTTGAAGTATCTCCATCAACGGTTATCTGATTGAACGTTCGATCGGTAACCTGTTTTAAAGCAAATTGCAAATCGCTGCAGTCTATATTTGCATCTGTTGTGATAAACGCAAGCATTGTTGCCATATTGGGATGAATCATTCCAGAACCCTTTGCCGAACCGCCCATTGTAACTGTTTTCCCATCGATGACTGCCGAATAGCAGCACTTCTTCATCACTAAATCTGTTGTTAATATGGCTGTTTGAAATTCCTCTGAGTGTAAAGCCTCATGGCCGGGCTGCAGTATCTTAATGCCCTCTTCTATCTTATCCATCTGCATATACTCCCCAATGACACCAGTAGAGGCAACCGCCACATGCTGTTCCTTTAAATTGAATTTATCTGCAGCTGATTTTCTCATTTGATAAGCATCTTTTAGACCCTGGTCCCCTGTACAGGCATTGGCACATGCACTATTTACAATGATAGCCTGAATGAGGCCTTCTGCTGCAATGCTTTCCTGTGTAACCTTTAGAGGGGCAGCCTGGAAATGGCTTGTTGTATAGACAGCTGCACAATGTGCAGGCGTATCGCTTAATATAATTCCTAAGTCCTTTTTTGAATAACGCAGCCCTGCATGAACACCAGCTGCTGTAAAACCTTTCGGTGATATGATGCTTCCGGTAGGCACTTCTGTTACTACAGTTTGAGATACTAATTGCATTTATCTTTCCTCCTTATGGATAGAGCGGAACAAATCCGAGACCTGCTGCTTCATCCAATCCGCTCATTATATTGGCATTTTGTACAGCCTGCCCGGCAGCACCCTTCATTAAATTATCAATCACTGAAACTATTGTCAGTCTGCCAGTTCTTGAATCCACATGGACACCTATGTCGCAAAAATTAGAGCCTGCGACCTCTTTGACGGAAGGGAATGAATTTTCGGGACGAATTCGAATAAATGGCTGCTTTTCATAGACTGATTGATAAAGTTCAAGAATTTGAGAAGAAGTGTATTCTTTTGTCAGCTGAACATAGCTGGTTGTCATAATGCCTCTTGTTATAGGAAGAAGATGGGTCGTGAATGTGATCGGCTTTAAGGCGGAATTCCATTTTATCAGCTGCTGCTCGATCTCTGGTGTATGCTGATGCTGATTTACCTTATAAACCCGCAGGTTTTCATTTGCTTCTGCATAGCTTGTTGTTCTTGAAAGTCCCCTTCCTGCCCCGGACACCCCGGATTTTGCATCGACAACAACACTATCTTGTTTTATTAAATTTTCTTTTACAACTGGTGCAAGACTTAGCAGAGCAGCTGTTGGATAGCACCCAGGATTAGATATGATTTCTGCGGTTGCTATTTCGTCATGATGCCACTCAGGAAGCCCATATACTGCTTTTTCTACAAGAGATTGGTTTGCAGGAGCGTGTTTATACCACTCCTGATAAGCTTGAGCAGGGATTCGAAGATCACCGGAAAGGTCAATTACCTTTATATTCTTGCCTGAAAAATTTTCAGCAAGTTTCCCTGATACTCCAGATGGCGTTGCCAGAAAAACAATATCAGACTGGTCTGCTATTTGGCCTGAATCAATCCCCTGTAATTTCTCGTCAATGATTTCATATAGATGGGGATATTCATTCCAAATGGGGAGATCTTCTTTCGTTGAATGGATCGATTTAATGTTAAATTCCGGATGCTGCTTTAGGATACGGAGCAATTCCGCACCCCCATATCCGGTAGTTCCGATAATTGAAACGTTCATAATTGCTCCTTCCACACACTTTTGTATATTTAATCATTTATATACATATTTATGAATTTATGTTCCTCTTATTATAGAAACTGGGAAGAAAAATTGCAACCTATTTTACTGAAGTTTTAAAGATTTCTAATTTTTATTTTTACTTAGCACAGTTATTTCTGGATAAATTGAAAAACCGGCCTGGTCAGGCCGGTCCTTAAGTGTGTATGGCAAGTAATAACATGAAAAAGAATATGGCTGCATTAGCAATTTCATAAATGCCAATTTTTTTAGGTGTAAATGATTTTCCATAAAATGCAATGGACCGAAAAAGGCTGGGAAGAAACGCTGCAGATACAATCCATCCGCCTGCCAGCAGCCAGAGGATCGGTACCGCAGCATGAAAGATCCACGAAATCCATTTGAAGGAAATGTTTTTCTTTTCCCTGATCATTGATTTTACATAGAAGGTGCTTCCGGCAAAAAATAAAATGGAAGCTGCAAATACTGTCCAGGCCAGCGGTGTAATTTCCCCATGCGGCAAATAGCTGCTCGCAAGGCCAGCTATTGAAAATGCACAAATGGCACTAAAGTCGTTACCTAATGCCCTATCTCTATTTTTAGACGAATAGCGTGCATTAATAATAAAAAAAGGAATCATAAGAAGTCCAAATATGATAATCGATGGCCTTACCAGTAAAGGAATTAATAGCAGCAAAATAGCCGGAACCAGATAAATAGAAGTCCACTTCGCATAAAAAGCCATTCTTTTTCTTTTAAAAAGAAGAAGGCCCGGATAAGTAGCCAGATATAGTAATATCCATCCTAAAAAAAACGGGATATGGGACCAAATAATATCAGAAGCAGCCGCTCCGAGCCAAAATGGCAGTATCAGCATTGCCCAGGCTCCATGCTGTTTCGGCGTAAATAACTTCATCTATAATACCTCCCCGCTGCTTTCTGCCTATAATATATACTTTTCCCGGTAAATAATAAGTGAAGATCATCACTGATAAGCATATCGCCACAAAACGTTCATTTTTTAGAAAATTATTAAAAACAGCCCAAAATAGATTGGACTGTTTTGTATATTCTTATCTCCTTTTCTTACTTTCGCTCACTAAATACTCAATAATCCACTCAGGGCCTTTAGGATCACGGATGCTGAAAAAAGGAGTTTCCAAATCTGCAGTCTTGTGCTTAATCACTTTATCTTCCCAGCAGAAGAGTGCACAGATATTTGTCAGGTCCTCCATAAGGTGCAGATCTTCATCACTTCTGAGCAGGAGTGCTTTAGGAAATGAAGCCTTTTTATGACCTTCAATAAGCACGACGTCGGGCTGCAGCTGCAAGGCAATCCTGATCTGCTCCTCCAGGCTCCAGCTTTTCTTCTCAGCTTGTAAAAGCAGTCTGCCGCCACCTTCAACAAGTGAAGCGGCTGCTCCAGATTCAATATGAATGCTGGAATCCTTTCCTCCTGGGGTTTCGGGTTTGCCGCCATGTCCATGATGCTTAATGGTAACGACAGAAAGGCCCTTATCTTTTAATCCAGAGATTAATTTATTTACCAATGTTGTTTTTCCGCTGTTTTGATAGCCGGATACCTGAAAAATAACAGGTTCCTTTACCATGGCCATTTGCTTCCTTCATGATCCTCAAGCAATAGCACTTCAACAATGTCGCCATTGCCATAGCCTCTAGTTCCGCCTGGCAGGATCATAAGCGAATTCGCTCCTGCGAGACTCATCACAATGTTTGATTTATCCACTCCGCTTGGCGCAGCAACCAGTCTGCCTCCTGAATAATTCACAGCCGTCCGGACAAATCGTGTAAAAGGGTTTGCTTTTGGAAACTCGGCCACAAGCTCTGCTGTTTCTTTTCTTAAATGCGGTTTCTCAGAGAACAGCATTTTCCGGATGATCGGTCTTACAAAAAGCTCAAACCCGACATAGCAGGCAGAAGGATTTCCGGAAAGTCCAAACAGCAGCTTCCCTTCATGCTGGGCAACTGTAGTCACACTGCCGGGCCGCATCGCAACTTTATTGAAAAGGACCTCTGCCCCAAGCTTTTCATAAATGCCCGGAAGATAATCAAAATCGCCCACAGATACACCGCCCGTAGTAATCAGCATAGCCACACTGTTCAATGCTTCTTTCACAGCATTGAAACAAGTATCAAATTCGTCAGGGAGCTTTCCATAATAAACAACTTCCGCCCCAGCCCTTTCAATTTGCGCTGTAATCATATGGGCGTTGCTGTTTCTGATTTTCCCCGGCTGCAGCGGTTCGTGCACTTCCAATAACTCAGTGCCGGTTGCAAATAATCCGATAACAGGCTTCTTTGCAACCGGCACTTCGGCATAGCCAAAAGTAGCAAGAATAGCCTGAATTCCAGGATTGATTTTTGTCCCCTTCTTAACCAGCGAATCTCCTTCTTTCGCATCTTCGCCCTTGAAGGAAACATTGTCTCCAGGATTATAGGTGCGTTTAATGGACATAAAATTCTTACCGTCTTCTTCATATGCTTTTGCCAGTTCAAGCATTACAACGGCATCACATTCTTCAGGCATTTGCGCACCAGTCATAATTCTCACGGCCTGGAATGGACCAATGTTTTTGGATGTCACATGTCCGGCGCCAATGTGGTCTACTATCTCAAATACTACAGGATTTTCCATTGAAGCTTCCTTTGTATCTGCTGAACGAACGGCAAATCCATCATATGGTGATCGATCAAAATGCGGGACATCTTGGGTCGCTTTTAAGTCTTCTGCCAGAAAACGGCCGTTGCTTTTATTAATGGATATGTATTCTGCACTTCCTTTTAATTGATAGGCCATGATTCTTTTTACTGCTTCCCCAACAGGAATGGGAGTTCTTTTTTCCAGCATTATATCAGCTCCTATGTACTTTTCTTAATGCCTTTTCTATTCAATTATTATAAACGTACATGAAAATCCATAACATGACAATCATCACACAATCCGTTTTTGCATGTGCATGATTTCTATAAAAATTTTAAATAATGGCTTCAAGTGTGATGCCCGTCACCAAATTAAAAAGGATATTCATTTATTCTAAAGATAGTTCACAAGATAGAAGGAGGAAAATTCAATGACTATACATCTGACAGAAAACCGTCTGGTAAAAGATATTGTAAATGAATTTCCAAAAACAAGTGATGTTTTTAAACGTCATCGCATTGATTTTTGCTGCGGTGGAAATATTCCGCTGGTGCGTGCAGTTTCAGAGCAGTCTGTCGATATGGATGTTCTGATTAAAGAATTGAAGGAGGTAATTCAGAAGGAAAACCAACCCGATGATATAGAGGTTTGGACCGACAGTACATCAGAAGACATTATTGAACATGTCATCAAACGGTATCATCGTCCTCTTGAGGAGGAACTTTCACTATTAAGCCCATATGTAACAAAGGTTTCAAGAGTTCATGGAGAAAGCCATGAGGAGCTTTTAAAAGTCCATCAATTATTTTTTGAGCTGAAGCACGAGCTTCTTGAACATACTTCTAAAGAAGAAGAGTCTGTTTTTCCATTGCTTCTGAAACTTGAAGACCCTCAGGCTGAAAATCGTGAAGAAATCATCAGCTATATCCGGGAGCTAGAGAAAGAGCATGATCATGCAGGTTCAATTTTAAAGGAATTGAGGGAAATTACATCTGATTTTACTCCTCCAACAGATGCATGCGGCTCTTACCGTCTTGTGTATAAGCGGCTGGAAGATCTGGAAAGCCAAACCTTCATGCATGTTCACCTTGAGAATAACATTCTATTTCCACGATATATATAAACATTACGATCTGCAGCCAATAACGGCTGCAGATTTTTTGGCAGTCTAGAATACAAAATAAAAAGCCTGCCCCGCTATGTCCATTTCTCATGACAAAGCAAAGCACGCTTTTTTTATCCTCCAATATAGGACATTTCAATTTTTTTCCTGCTGGCAATGGTTTCTTCAGTCCGTTCGTCTGAATATCTGTCTTTTCTGCCATTCCAAATATTAATAATCCGATCGGTAATTTTTTCATCAGTGGCGCCTTTTCTCATAAATTCCTTCAGATCATGCCCTTCTCCATTGAATAGGCATGTAAAAATTTGGCCGTTCGCTGACAATCTTGAACGTGTGCAGCTTGAACAGAAAGATTCAGAAACAGATGTAATAAACCCAACATCCACATCCGTGCCCTTATAACGGTATCGCTTGGCAACCTCTCCGAAATAATCAGGATCTACCGGTTCCAATAAATAATGTTCCTTTAAAATGTCATAAATTTCTTTTTTGGTAACAACCTCGTCCATCTTCCAGCCGTTTGTACTGCCGACATCCATGTATTCAATAAAGCGGAGCTGTAAACCGTTTTCTTTGCAGAACTTAGCCATTGGGACAATTTCAGAATCATTCAGGCCTTTTTTAACGACCATATTAAGCTTGACGCCAAGCCCTGCTTCTTTTGCTGCCTCGATCCCTTTAAGAACTGGTTTGACACCCACATTGCGTCCGTTTATTTTTCCAAACAGCTCATCATTCAGACTGTCAAGACTGATGTTAACCCTCACCAGTCCTGCTTCCTTTAAATCTTTCGCATGTTTGGGCAGCAATACACCATTTGTGGTTAACCCTATATCTTTTAAGCCCTCAATGTCTGAAAGCATTTTTACAAGTTTAGGCATGTCCTTTCTCATAAGGGGTTCTCCGCCTGTTAACCTGATCTTCTCCACTCCAAGGCTTACAAAGATTTTAGCCAGCCGTTCAATTTCTTCATAGCTCAGGAGCTCGTTTTTTGGAAGGAAAGCAAAATCCGGCCCAAAAATTTCTGCCGGCATGCAATATTGACAGCGGAAATTACAGCGGTCAATGACAGAGATGCGAAGATCTCTTAAAGGTCTATTCAATTTATCTTTAACAATTGTTTTAGCCATTTTGTTCAACTCCATATAAAGAGTGACTTAAATAAGCTTTCTATACAGATGTATATTTTAGCCTTTCCCTTAAAATAACAGAAATAACCCAGTATCTCAAATTAAGGGCTTCTACTATTAGAGCATACAATCGTTTCTATGTTAATAGGGAATTGTTTGTATCATGGCAAAGCCACGCCATTTCAATAGAAAATGCCACAATAAAGACACAAAAGCCGGCAATGTTTTCACTATACAGATGATATTATTGTGAAAAAAGACAGTTGTTTTATGAAGGAGGATTAACATGGCTCGTACAGCCATTAAACCAACACATTCCATAGAGATTAAAGAGCTTCTTCATTTCGCAGACCGGCGTATGAAAACCTCTAAAGGGGCTTACATCTTTCAGGAAGGCATGGATGCTGATGAGCTTTATATTATACTTTCAGGCAAGATACAAATCAGCAAGATAACAGCAGATGGCAGAGAACTGACCTTCAGGTTATGCGGAGAAAATGAAATCATTGGTGAGCTGACCCTATTTACCAGTGACCCTAAATATTTATTGAATGCTTTAGTTCTTGAAGCTGGTGAAGTTGCTGTGATAAAAAAAGTTGTCCTGGAAAGGGAGATTTTTAAAAATAGTACATTGGCTTATGAATTTATGAAATGGATGAGCGACCACTTCCGTAATACACAGACCAAATTTAGAGATCTCGTCCTTAATGGAAAAAAAGGTGCCCTATATTCAACTCTTATCAGAATGACTAACAGCTATGGCATAAAGGTTAAGGACGGCATACTCATTGATCTGCCCCTTACGAATCAAGAGCTTGGGAATTTCTGCGGCACCTCCAGGGAAAGCACCAACCGGATACTGGGTGAACTGAAGAAAGACGGCATCATCACCATTCTAAATGGAAAAATCACAGTCAAAGATCTTCAATATTTAAAAAATGAAATAGGCTGTGAAAACTGCCCTGCCGTATATTGCAGCATCGAGTAGGAGTGCATCCGAACTGCACTCCTCTTTCTTTTAAGATTTTGCCTCCTTCTTTCTAAGTGCCTTTGGAATATAAACACAAAACGGCTCGCTTTCCATATAATCCCCTGTCATGGCAAATGCACGTGACCTTGATCCCCCGCATACATATCGGAACTCGCATTGTCCGCATTTCCCTTTATATTTATCAGGATTTCTAAGGTCTTTAAAAATTGGCGATTCCCTGTATATTACAGCGAGTGGCTGTTCCCTGACATTCCCTGCTTTAACAGGCAGCAGCCCGCTGGGATAAACATCCCCAATATGTGAAATGAAAACAAATCCATTTCCGTCATTTACTCCTTTAGGAGCCCTGCCTAAACCATCAATAGAACCCGTTAGCCCTTGCTGTGTAAGTGCATCGAGATATTGAATGTCCTCATTTTGGGCCTTCGCTTCCTTCATTTTTTGCTGAATGACCACTCGGCGGTAATGCTGGGCAGCTGTTGTCTTAATATCGAAAGTAACTTTCTTGCTTAAGTTATAGAGCCATGTAAATACCTTCTCATGTTCAACCGGAGAAATCATATCTTTTTCCTGCCCTCTACCTGTTGGGACGAGGAAGAACACACTCCAAAGAACACATTTGAGTTCTTCTACAACCTTAGCCATTTCGTCAAGATAATCGATATTATAACGCGAAATAACGGTATTAATCTGGACTGGAATTTCAAGCTCGTGTAAATATTTTATCCTTTCAATCGTTAAATCAAAGGAACCGGAAGTTCCTCTAAAATGGTCATGGATTTCTGCATTTGGGCCATCCAGGCTGAAAGCCCATCGAGCTAAACCGACCTCTTTGGCTTTTTCAATAGCATCTTTTGTTACATTTGGTGTGGCACTTGGCGTCATCGAAACACGCACACCTTTTTTTACGGCATATTCGGCAATGTCGAATACATCCTGTCTCATTAATGGATCTCCACCAGTAAAAACAAGCATAGGGTTGTTCATTTCTTTAATTTGGTCAATCAAATACTTCCCTTCTTCAAAAGAAAGTTCTCGCGGATCTCTCCTGTATTGCGCTTCCGCACGGCAATGCAGACATTTTAGCTGGCATGCCCTTGTTAATTCCCATATCACAATAAAAGGGTCTTTATTAAAATCTCTATCAAATCCCATTTGAAATGCCTCCTTAACAGGCTCAGGTCCTGGCTGTTTCATCAACGCAAAGCAAACTATATTTTGTCTTTCCATCGTTATTATAGGATAATCGGCATGTTAAATAAGTGAACTACCTCACATACAAATGATCATTTCCAGAGAATTTATAGAGTTGTGCAAAAAGGCATCAGGACAAGGGCACAAAAAAAACAGCAGGGAAATACCCCTGCTATTTTTAAGATTCAATCTTATTGTACACCAAGTGCAATTTTTGCATACCGGGACATTCTGTCCTTAGACCAAGGCGGGTTCCAGACAATGTTCACTTCAGTGTCCTTTACTTCAGGAATATCAGCCAATGCTGACTTTACTTGTTCAACAATTGTTCCTGCCAAAGGGCAGCCCATGGAAGTAAGAGTCATATCTACAACGGCTTTCCCTTCCTCTTCCATTTTCACATCATATACTAAGCCTAAGTTTACAATATCTATTCCAAGCTCAGGGTCAACTACAAGCTCAAGTGCTCCCATAATGCTATCTTTTAAATCCTGGTCCATAACTGCAGCACTCCTTCTATTTTTTACTTTAACTCTATCTTAACAAATATTTTTATTAATTGAAAAAAATGTTGGCTATAAATGTTCTTCAAACCATTTTACCGTTTCCAGCAAACCTTCCCTGCTTACTTTATGACCCGCCTGTTCATCTGATATAAACATGAGGTTTTCAGGTGAGTCACTATATAAGGACTGGATGGTCTCATAAAATTGGTATGTATAGGAATAAGGCACAACCGGGTCTTTTTTGCCATGCCAGAACATGAGCGGTCTTCCGACAAGCTTTTCAGGCTGAAGACTTAGATCCCGCTCCCTTAAAGTTCCCAGCAGATCTGCTAGTTCTTCATTGGAAAGCGGAATTTTAATATTATTCTTCTTCAATTCATCCAGCTGAAGCTGAGCAAATTTTTCATAATACGGCATACCCATAAGGCTTACTGCAGCTTTGACCCACTCATACTGGGTCAAGGCGCCCAAAGTGACTATTCCTCCCATGGATGTGCCCACAAGCCCTATTCTTCCCTGGTCGATCAAATCTGCCTCCTCATAGACATCCCTGATTATTTTCAATTCCGCAATGGTATTCAGAACAATATCCCATAGCTTGAAATTTAAATCGCTGCCTGATAAACCTTCAGATCTTTCCCCATGAAATAGGGTATCCGGAAGCACCACCCTGAACCCTTTTTCAGCAAGCAGATAGGCATAATGCAGATTATGTTCTTTGGCACTCGTAAAGCCATGAACGAAAATAATAAAAGGCAAGCGTCCCCCTTTTACATCCTGTCTGGCGAGTTCAAGAACAGGAATTTCTTTGATATGCTTATGTTCAATAACAACCACAGTTCTTCCTCCTAAATCTATAGGGCAAAAGTGAATTTTTTTACAAAATTATAATAATATTGATAACATATATGTATAAAATGATTTTGTAAAAGCTTAAGCACTTGACTTAATGTTAATTCTTTCTATATTTTCAGTTTAACATGTAGACTTTTTTTTTCCAAAACCTTTACACTTAAGAGAAAAGCGGGGCATACTTCAAGATAAGCAATTGGCTGCAGTCCGCTAACTGCAGTTTTATTCTTATTAAAAAGTGCTGAGCGCTTAAAAGGAGATCTTATGGCAGAAAAACATTTAATTGCACTGGACCTTGATGGCACATTATTAAAAGATGACAAAACCATCTCAGCTAAAACTAAAATGATTATTCAAAAGGCACGGGAACAAGGACACGAAGTGATGATTGCCACCGGAAGGCCATTTCGCTCCAGCGAAATTTACTATCGTGAACTGGGATTGACTACGCCTATTGTCAATTTCAATGGCGCTTACATACATCATCCTAAAGATCATAATTGGGGAGTTTACCACACACCACTGCAAATGAACGTAGCAAAAGAAATTGTCGAAGCCGTTAATAGCTATACAGTTCATAATATTGTAGCAGAAGTTATAGATGATGTTTACTTGCATTACCATGATGAAAAGCTTCTGGATATCTTCGGTTTTGGTGATCCAAAAATTACGACTGGAGATTTGCGCAATTATCTCAATGATAATCCGACAAGCATGCTGATCCATACAGATGAGGAGCATGTAAAGACCATCAGAAATCATCTTTCTGAAGTTCATGCCGAAGTGATTGACCACCGTCGCTGGGCGGCTCCATGGCATGTCATAGAAATCGTCAAAACAGGGCTGAATAAAGCCGTTGGCCTTCAAAAAGCAGCTGATTACTTCCAAATACCGCCTGAGCGGATCATAGCTTTCGGTGATGAAGACAATGATCTTGAAATGCTTGAATTTGCAGGCTACGGGATTGCCATGGGCAATGCTATTGACCAGGTGAAAAATATTGCCAATGAAGTCACTTTAACCAACGAGGAAGATGGAATCGGAATCTATCTAAATGAATTATTAAACCTTAAATCACTATAAGCAAATGAACAAAAAGAATTAAATAGTAATCAGTCCATTAAATCCCCTTTTTAAATCATTCCTTTAGAGCATACTAAAGGATGGAGCAGCACAATGCTGCTTCAAACTCTTTCATGGAGGGGATTCGAATGGGTAAACGTAATAAATCAAAACGCTTCGTTCAACAGGGTGTTGATACTGTTAGCAAGCATGATGAACGTATCCCGTACCACATGACCTATGCAGAGGCGGAAGCCCAAAAATTAGCTAATGTGAAAGAATCATCCCTCGGAGGAATATAACGATGGGAAACAGGTTATTTCAGGAAGCCAGAAAATATGTGGAAATAGCTAAAAATTCTGCAGGCGAAGAAACTGTCTCCCGCGCGAAAAATGCTTTAAGTTCCGCGTTTGCCAACTCTACTGCGGCTGAACAGGCACAGCTGCGGGAGATGCAGCAGGAGCTTGAACAATATTCGCAGAATCGCTAAAAAGAAGCTGGCAGCCCCGATGGCTGCCAGCTTCTTTTTTACCTCCTTTCCAGGATAACAGGAAAGGAATTAATAATTTGTCCGTCTTCATGGCTTTTTTCATATAAATGCAAAATCACTGATCCGTTTTCAGGCAGTTTATCAGCAGGAATGTTTATATTTATCTTAAAGCTCTCCCAGTCATTTGAAAGTGCTGATACGTCCTTTTCAGCCTGCAGTTCATTATGGCCATCATCAACTGTATACCATATCTTTCCGCTTTTTGGACGCCCTTCTATTGATACTGTATATTCGCCGTTCGCTCCAGTAACCTTAGCATGGCGGAAGGAAGAATTTTGTCCTGGGATATATACAGATGCTTCTGATTCGACTATTGTCTCCAATTCTTTGCCATTTAAGTTTGATGCCAGAAGCTTAGCTTTTACAATGTACTCCCCTTCCTGAACTCTTTCGCCTTTGTGCCTATAATCCCACTGCTCTTTCCACACCTTGCTTTCATCGGGTTTGATGGGAATGGTCTGTATAGCTTGTAAAAATGCTTTTCCTTCTGAAGATGAGTATACCTGTTGGCCTTTTTGATTGAATATATCCACTTGGTAAAATTGGGAAGTTCTAAACTCAAAGTTCAATGGGTAACTGGCAGTATTCCTCAAAAGCAATTCTATCTCCATATTTTCCAGTCCTGCTTGAGGTATTACTTTAAAATCAAATGGCATTTCCTCTTTAGAAGCTTCAAAACTTTGCAAAGGCATAGTGAAGATAATCATAGCTGCAACCGCCAAAAGCCGAAGCATCCATCATCCCTCCTTTCATTTAATCCCTGCGAAAGAAACCATATACACCAGCTGTTTGGACAATATTTGTAAAGGCATTCGGATCCACTTCTTTTATAATTCTTTCAAGGTCGAATAACTCATAGCGTGTGATGACAATCATCATCATTTCCTTGTTTTCATTTGTAAAAGCCCCCTTTGCAGGAATGGTTGTAATCCCCCTGACAAGATGGTCATGGATGGCTTTTTTCATTTCTTCCGATTTTTTTGTTATAATCAGTGCTGTCAGTTTCTCATGTCTTGTATGAATAGCATCTATGACCCTGGTTGAGGCATAAAGGGTAACAAGTGTGTATAAGGCTTTTTCCCATCCATATAAAAAACCGGCAGTTATTATAATAATGGCGTTAAGTGTGAAAAAATATGTACCGACAGGCTTGTCTTTCATTCGGGACAATACCATCGCAATGATATCCATTCCTCCTGTGGAAGCCCCCCATTTAAGTGTTATCCCTACACCTACAGCGGCAATGACACCTCCAAAAACTGCATTTAGCAAAATATCTTTTGATACATGAATTACCGGTATAATTTCCAGGAAAAAAGACATTAAGAATACGCTTAGAAAACTATAAATGGTAAACGACCTTCCAACCTTTTTCCAGGCTAAAATGGTGACAGGAATATTTAGAATGAAAAGCAGGATCCCTGTTGATCCAAAATCCCCCAGAATGCTTGATAAGAGCTGCGCCACCCCTGTAAAACCGCTCGCATATACATTGGCAGGTATCAGAAAAAAATTCATCGCAATCGCGTTCAGTATCGCGCCAATCAAAACAATAAATACTTTCTTAGTTTCTAACCAAACCATTTTTTACCCCCTGAATTTTCTTATTATTTTCTTTACCCAGTAAAGTGAAACTTCAATCAGTGGGGGTTCCCCGCTGATTGTTAGTTGAACCAATCGGGCCTTTACGGGCAGTTTGACTCCCGGTTATCCCCCTTCTATTCCTCTGATTCTGAAAGTGAGAGTCTTACTGCCCGTTAGACTGCGATAAGTGTCATTTTCAACACAATTCATTGTTTTTTCTACTTGATTTCTATAAACTTAATTCATATAGTTTGAAAGCAGGTGAAAGAAAATGTCAGTAAAAATTCTAGCTGACAGTGCGTGTGATCTGCCGCTAAGCTTCTATGAAGAAAATGGCGTCACACTTTTTCCATTAAAGGTTCAACTGAATGATACAGAATATGAAGATTTAGTCACCATAGAACCTAAGGATGTTTATGATGCAATACGAGAAGGCCAGGTGCCTAAAACATCTCAGGTATCCCCTCTCCTTTTTGAGGAAACGTTCATGAAAATGGCAGAACAAAATGAAGACGGCATTTATATTTCTTTTTCCTCCGGACTTTCAGGTACATACCAGACTGCTGTAATGATTTTGGAGCAGGTAAAAGAGAAATACCCTGATTTCAAATTATCCATTTTCGATTCCAAGGCTGCTTCATTGGGATATGGATTAATTGTGAAGGCTGCTGCTGCTAAAGCTCAATCAGGCTCATCCAAGGACGACATCCAGAAAGATATCGAATTTCGCTGCCAGCATCTCGAGAGTTTATTCACTGTAAATGATCTCGAATATCTGGCAAAAGGCGGCCGTGTTTCTAAAGCTTCCGCATTTCTAGGCGGGCTTTTGAACATTAAACCTCTTTTAACAGTAGAAGATGGCAAACTTGTACCGATTGAGAAACTGCGCGGCAAGAAAAAGCTTCTTCGCCGTGTTATTGAACTGATGAAAGAAAATGGGACTGCGTTTGAGAATCAGATTGTCGGCATCAGCCATGCTGATGATGAAGACACAGCTCTTGAAATGCAAAAATTAATCCTGGAAGAGCTTAAAGCCAAAGAAGTCTATATTACATCCATAGGCTCTGCAATCGGGTCCCATACCGGTCCAGGAACAATTGCAATTTTCTACCAAAGGCAAAAATAAACCTTAAGTGAAGAATACATACTCCATTTCATTCTGACAGACAATATGATTGTACTTCAGTTAAATTCTGAAGGATAAACCTATCAGTATGAAAGGAGTATTTTTATTATGCCGCATACTTCCGATAATGATAAAAAAGCAAAAGACAATAATGCACTTCTTCACGAAAAAAATATGATGCGGGAGAAAAACCGCAAAGCCGGGAAAAACCAGTATTCCAAAAAGACAGACCATTTATAATAATAAAACGGGCAAGCAATAGCTTGTCCGTTTTTAGATTGTTATTGGAGTGAATTAGTCTTTCTTTATATATGTCCATCCTTCTTCCTGATAAACCTTGCCTTCCTTCATAAGCCTGCCCAAAGCCCTTTTGAAAGAAGCTTTGCTTAACTGAAAACGCTCCTGTATATCTTCTGGCGCGCTTTTATCACCAAATGGCATCGCCCCATTGCGGCTTTCAAGATAAGATAGGATTTTTTCGGAATCATCGTCCAGTGCCTCATGTTTTCTTGGGATAAGAGAAACATTCACTGTTCCGTCTTCTTTCACATCAACAATTCGCCCTTCAATTTTTTCGCCAAGACGTGGCTCCCTTTTGCGCTGGGATTCATGGATAAAGCCTTTAAAGCCCTCAGCTGTATAAATCCAGCTCCCAACCTTTGCAGTTCTATATATATGTCCGTGGATATTCTTATTAAAATCGCTTTTAGCTGCTTTTAGTGATATTTCTGTAATCACAGGATCAGTAGCCATTTTTACATAAATTCTGTTATTCTTATTCACACGGAGCGTAATGTATAATCTATCTCCTTCAATCGGCCAGACGGCTTCATGTACAGGCAGATCCTCCTCCCCGAGGAGCATGTCCTTCTGAATGCCAATGTTGATGAAAACACCGATGCCGGGCTTTACATCACTTACATGCGCCCATCCATATGTACCAACCTGAATCTCCGGAATCACTGTCGTTGCTGCGATTCTTCCCTGTGAGTCCACATAAAGGAAAGCCTCGACTTCCTGCCCTTCTTCCAGCTTTTCATCCGTCTCGTTCTGATGAAGAAGAACATCTTCCTCTCCATCCGTCAAAAAATAGCCAAATGCTGCTTCCCTTGAAACAATCAGCTTAGCAGCACGGCCTAAATTCTCTTCTAAAGCCATCCCTTTTCCTCCTTCTTAGTTTCCAGTAAACAAATATTCATTATATTAAATCTTTCCCAATTAAGATCACATAACTCCTAAAGTTGTTTGAACTGCTATATTTTACTATAATAAGGACAAGAAGTGAAACTTAAAATGTTATCTCCAAGGAGGCTGTCATGTCTAAAGAAAGCTCATTTGATATTGTATCCAAAGTTGACTTTTCTGAAGTAACCAATGCCATTAATATTGCCATGAAGGAAATCTCCACCCGCTATGACTTTAAAGGCAGCAAAAGTGATATAAAGCTGGATAAAGAAGAGCTCGTGCTTCTATCTGATGACGAATTTAAACTGGAACAGCTTAAAGATGTTTTATTTGGTAAATTGATAAAAAGGGGCATTCCTGTAAAAAATCTTGATTACAGCAAAATTGAAGGGGCATCAGGCGGAACAGTACGCCAAAGAGCAAAGCTTGTTCAGGGAATTGATAAAGAAAATGCCAAGAAGATTAATACCCTTATTAAAAACAGCGGCTTAAAGGTGAAGAGCCAGGTTCAGGATGATCAGGTCCGTGTAACCGGCAAAAACCGCGATGACCTGCAGAATATTATTGCAGCTGTTAAAGAGGCAGATTTGACTGTCGATGTTCAATTCGTAAATTTTCGGTAGTTTTAAGCAAACGGAGAAAATCCGTTTGCTTTTTTTTATTCAGGAATTTTGCAGAAGATATTATTTTACAAATTTATACATCATTAATTCATCTGCATAAGAACCATCATTTCTTTTAATATGTTTAATTTTGCGTCCTTCTTCCTGAAATCCAAATCGCTTGTACAGATGAATCGCTCTTTGATTATACGCAAAGACTTCAAGGCATACTTTTTCCAGACCCGGCTCGCCTTGCGCCCACTTCAGAAATTGCTCCATCATTTTGCTTCCCAGTCCCTGGTTACAATGCTTTTCCTGTATTGTAATCCCGAAATAACCCAGATGGTTCACCTTTTTACTTTTTGAACGCCGAAAGTTCAGCATTCCAATTACTTCACTGTGAACTTCCGCTAATAAAATAAGATTCCCTGTTCGAATGCTCTGCTCAATCCAAGCTTCCTCTTCTTCAATTGTTAAATTAAATTCATCCGCCCCTGTCATTAAAAAATCAGTTTCTCCAAAAGCCTGCCGGCAATGCGCTAAAATGGCTTCTGCATCACTTTTGTCAGCTGTGCGAATCTGCAATTCATGTTCCCCCACTCTTTTTTAAATCTATTATATGGACCAATTCAAATAATTTCCATGTTTTTTCACCATAATAAAATGGAATTAAAGGAGTATTAATGATTTGGAGGGATTTCATAATGTCTAATACTCAAAACAATCCGAAGGAATTTCCGCCTCAGCATCAGGATCATCAGCCCGGCACAGAAGCACCAATGCAGCCTGAGCCCCAATCTGTTGATCCTAATTATAAAGGCTCTGATAAATTAAAAGGAAAAGTTGTTTTAATAACAGGCGGAGACAGCGGCATCGGAAAATCAGCCGCCATTTATTTTGCCAAAGAAGGAGCCAGCGTGGCAATTGTCTATTTGGAAGAACATGAAGACGCAGAAAAGACTAAAGAGGCCATTCAGGCTGAGGGACAGGACTGTCTGCTGATCTCCGGTGATATCGGAAGCGAAACATTCTGTAAGGATGCAGTCAAGAAAACACTTGATAAATTTGGTCAAATCGATGTACTTGTTAATAATGCAGCCGAGCAGCATCCTCAAAAAAGCCTGCTTGATATCACTGCTGAACAGCTTGAAAAAACATTCAGAACAAACATCTTTTCATTCTTCCATTTGACAAAAGCAGTACTTCCTCACCTTAAAAAAGGAAGCTCAATTATTAATACTGCTTCCATAACAGCTTACGAAGGCAACGAGCAGCTAATCGACTATTCTTCAACAAAAGGTGCGATTGTCTCCTTTACACGCTCATTGGCCAAATCGCTGGCTGGACAGGGAATCCGGGTAAATGGAGTTGCTCCTGGACCTATTTGGACACCGCTTATTCCGTCTACATTCACCGCGGATAAGGTATCGAAATTTGGATCAAATACTCCAATAGGCAGAGCAGGACAGCCTTATGAATTAGCTCCGGCCTATGTCTATCTTGCCAGTGATGATTCATCTTATGTGAGCGGCCAGATGATCCATGTCAATGGCGGCACAATTGTAAATGGGTAAAGTGAAACTTCAATCAGAGGGGGTTAATTTAACCCCCTCTGATTGTTAGTTGAACCAATCGGGCCTATACGGGCAGTTTGACTCCCAATTATCTCCTATGATTCCTCTGAGTCTTTCAACGGGGAGTCTTACTGACCGTTAGACTGCGGTAAACGAAAGGGAAGCCTGCCAAAGGCTTCCCTTTTTTATGATACAATCTGTGGTTCTTCAGTATTCGGACTGCTGCATGAGCAGCGTTTTACAATTTTATGGGGAATAATAATTCGCTTTACAGGCTCCCTCGGGTTTTCAATTCTGTATATGAGGCTTCGTGCAGATTCAAACCCCAGATCGAATATATTGATATCGACAGAAGTTAGGGGAGGCCTGGACATTTCTGCCAAAAGCACATTATTAAAGCTGATGATAGACATATCTTCAGGAACTCTTATACCCAATTCATCCAACGTATTCAGGACACCCAATGCCATTAAGTCGTCGGCAACCACAAGGGCAGTTGGAGGCTTTTTCAGGGAAATGAGTCCTCTGACAGCTTCCTGGCCTCCTTCTTTTAAGAATTCCTCATGAACAATATAATCATTTACCAGCTCAATGCCAGCATCCCTTAATGCTTTTTCATAGCCAAGCAGCCGTTCAACTGTAACAGTTAGATTTAAGTTTCCGCCGACAAACGCAATTTGCTTATGGCCAAGATTAATCAAGTACTCCGTTACTTCTTTGGCTGCACGGAAATTATTATTATCCACGTAAGTGATCTCTTCTTCGTCTGAAAAAGGCTTGCCTATAACAACAAACGGGAAATCTCTTTCCTTTAAAAAGGCCAGAACTTTATCCTCCACTTTTGAATATAGCAAAATCACTCCATCTACCCGGCCGCCCTGTACCATCTGGACAACACCTTCATAAATCTCATCATCCGTTTTCCCGGTTGTCATATGGAGGGCATAATGCCTTTCATGAGCACCCTCGCTCAGACCCCTAAGGACAGTTGGAAAGAAGGGGTTCTGAAATACAACATCCGTAGAACTGGGCATTATCAGTCCAATTGCGCGGGTTGACTGGCTTGCGAGACTTCGGGCAATAAAATTCGGATGGTATCCTAATTGTTCCATTGCCTCCCTGACTTTTTGCTTGGTTTTCTCGCTGATGCGAGGATTGTTGGCAATTACCCTTGAAACAGTAGAAGGCGCAACTTTTGCCATCTTTGCTACATCTTTAATTGTGACTGCCAATTGAATCACCCTCTCCGTGAGGTCTCTGTTATTAATATTATAATCAAAACAGGTTTGATTTTCTTTCCTTTTTTAAACAGTTAACAGGCATAGGAAGAAGGGGGGGCTCTAAAGCCAAAATTACTCGGATTTCTTCTTTTTTGACCGCTTCCATAAAAGATAGATAAAAATCATAAAGGCTGAATAAACTGCTGCGAGTGCTGCAATCAGCGGAATATTCAATCCTGATTTTTCTGCCAGAACATATACCTCAGACTCTTCCCGGTCAATGATTAACTCATATTTACCGTCTTTACTTCTGATGAGATCATCAGCAATCATGCCGCGAAGCTCTTTTCCTTCTTCTAATTGAGAGGAATCAAGTACCGCTTTCTGTGACTTTGTTGAATTATTGATCGCAATCACCGTTGTTTCATCTTTGTAAGCCCGTTTATAAACGGCAAAACCGTCCTTTTCTTCCAGCAGTTCCATGTCGCCCCTTGTTAAAGATGGCAGCAATTGCCTAACTTCTCCAAGTTTTGCGATATAATCTATCAGTTCTTTATCTGTACGGAAATCCATTTGCCTGCGGTTGTCTGGATCCTCACCGCCATCCATAGCTATTTCACTTCCATAATAGACAATTGGAATCCCAGGTGAGGTATACATGTATGTTAATGCAAGTTTCCATCTTGGACCCGGATGATGATTTTTTGTAATGGCATCCCGGGTGAACCTGACAGTATCATGATTATCCATGAAGCTTCCCATAAGATAGGGATTTTCATAAAATGCTTTATTTCGGTCCCAGTTTGTAAAAAGCCAGCTTAACGGTTTGTCAGGTTCTGCAAAGGCAGTTCTTAAATGATCATTTAATGGATAATCAACAAATCCGTCTATCCCGGTTTTTTCATATTCGGCAATATATTTGGGATCATCCGACCATACTTCTCCAAGCAAATAAAAGTCTTCTTTAACTGACTTTACATTTTTGGCGAAATCGGTCCAGAATGATTTTGGAACATGTTTTACGGTATCAAGACGATATCCGTCAATATCCGTTTCTTCGATCCACCACTTTGCTGCATCAATTAAATAGTTTTGTACATCAGGATTCTCCTGCTTTAAATCAGGGAGCCCATAAATCCAGCCATTCTCAATCTCAGTTTGATTAGTCCAATTCACGATATCTTTTTTTTCATGGAACCAATCCTTTTTCCCGGGATCATTAACCCATTCGTGATTGGAGCCCACATGATTTACTACGAAGTCCAAAATCACTTTCATATCTCTTTTGTGAGCTTCCTGGACTAACTGCTTGAATTCATCTATTGTGCCAAAGTGTTCTTCCGTGTTATAAAAATCTTTAATCCAGTAACCGTGATAGCCCTTCTCTTCATTATCAAAAACGGGAGTCAGCCAAATTGCGGTAAACCCCATATCTTTAATATAATCCAGGCGTTCTGTAATCCCCTTAAAATCTCCGCCATGATAAGCTTTTGGGTCCTTAACATCGACTTTAAAGTCATTGTTTGGATCTCCATTGCTAAATCGGTCAATCATTAAGAAATAAAATGTTTCATCTTGCCATTTACGCTCTTCTTTTTCAGCTGCTCCTGCCGGCAGGGCATAAAAAAGAAGAAACGGGATTAAGATGAAGGTTATGATTCCTTTTTTCATCGCCGCTCCTCCTTCATTTTTCTGGCCGCTGAGAGACTGCAATCAAGTTTGCAGACTGCAGCGGCCAGTAAAGTTTCAGCCCTTTAAGATTAGCCTTTTGTTCCCCCTGCCGTCAAACCAGATACAAAGTATTTTTGGAACATAAGGAACAGTGCAGCAATCGGAATCGCAATTAAAACAGAGCCAGCTGCAAACTTTGTAAATTCATTTCCAAATTGCTTCGCAACCATTTCATACAATCCTACAGCCATTGTGAACTTTTCATCTGTTCTTAATAAAATTCTGGCAAGGATGAAATCCCCAAAAGGAGCAATGAAAGAAAATAGGGCAACTACCGCAACAATTGGTTTTGCGAGCGGCATAACAATTTGCCAGAAGACACGCAGATGGCTCGCACCATCCATTTTCGCAGATTCATCAAGTTCTTTCGGAATCGTATCGAGATAGCCCTTCATCAGCCAAGTATTCATTGGAATCTGCCCGCCGACATACACAAGGATCAATCCAAGATGAGTATCAATTAAACCAGTTCTTGTCGCTAATACAAAAATGGCAATCAGTGCTGCAAAGTTAGGTATCATTTGCAGTATCAGGAAAGTTAATAATCCATTTTTCCTTCCGATAAAGCGGTAACGGGAAAATGAGTACGCAGTGAAGGATACTGTAATAACCGTTAAAATCATGGTCAGTGAACTTATTTTCAAAGAATTCCAGTACCATTTAACATAATTAGACTTATCTGAATCAAAAAGATATTTGTAATGATCTAATGTCGGATTTTCAGGAAACATTGTGGATCCCGACAAACTTTGGCCTGGATTTAAGGAAGAACCCACTACCCACAAAAGCGGATAAATCACAATAAAGCTCATTAAGGCAATGATTACATATGAAAAAGTCAGCCGGATTATTTTATTTTTCTTCATGCTCATAGCTACATCAAATCCTCTTCTTGGAATGATTTTGTTCTTCTAAACTGCCATAGAGCTACCGTGATGACAATGAGTGACAGGATCATGGTAACCGCAGCTGCTTTGCCGTATTGGGCAGAAGTCATTGTCAGTTTATAAATCCAGGATATAAGAATATCCGAACCGCCGGCATTTTGGCCCGGAATGGCCGGTCCCCCGCCATTGAACAAGAAGATAACATTAAAGTTGTTGAAGTTGAATGTATACTGAGTAATGATTATGGGTGCTGTTGCAAAAAGAACCAGCGGCAGAGTGATCTTTGAAAATTTCTGCAGAATTGTTGCACCATCAACTGTTGCAGCTTCATAAAGCTCATCCGGAATGGACTGCAGCACACCTGTTGTCATGGCAAAAATGAACGGGAATCCAAGCCATGACTGAATAAAAATTAATGCTAAACGTGTCCAATTTTCCTCTGTCATCCATGGAACGGGACCGATGCCAATCGCATCCAGTATCGTTTTATTAATTACACCGAATGTCTCATTGAACATGCCTGAGAAAATCAGGATTGATATAAATGCAGGAACTGCCCAAGGGAGAATGAAGATTGTTCGGATAATCGCTTTCCCTTTAAGATCCTTCTGGTTAACGAGAATTGCCAGGAAAATACCCAGAGCTACCTGCAAAGTGGTAGCTACGAAAGTCCAGACTATTGTCCAGCCCATTACGCCAAAAAAGGTTTTTCTCCATAAATCCAGCTTGAAGATATCGATAAAATTCTGAATGCCAACCCAATCTACCAGTTTTGCAGGCGGAGAATGATATAGATCATAGTTTGTAAATGCAAGAAGAACTACGAATAAGATAGGAAAAATAACAACGAAAACTAAGAGAAAAAATCCAGGTGATATCATTAAGTATGGAAAACCATTGTCAAGGAGATTGTGGTACTGTTCTCTGACACTGTTTAATTTCAGACCCAAATCACGCTTTTTTCCATTATTATATGCATCATAAATATTAAAGGCATAAATGATTAGTCCCAATGCTGTTACAATCAGTGCGATAATTCCATCGATCAGGAGAAAAATCGAGTGGTCCAGAACTGGAATTTCCCCTAATGTAATAAGTCCCCAGAATCCCCAATTGAGTGTGTCATAGAATGCTGCAAAGAACGAAACCGTAAGAATTAAGAATATGGCACCTTTAACGAACTGTTTATTATAAAACTGTCCAAATCCAGGCAGGATGGATAATAGAGCAGCATTTCTTCCATGTTTGGATGTCATTTTTTTTGCGTCCATATGGCTGTGGCCTCCCCTTTCTTTATAGGAGAAAGTATTTTCTATTATTATAATTCATTTCCAAAATAATAGTGGGTGTCTTTTTGTGCAAACGGTTGCTTTAAAGAGGAACAGGAAAGCGGCTTCTGCCGCTTATATTTTCTTTCTATAAAAATGATGGGCAATACCTCCTGGAAGGTACCGCCCTTTTTCTGTCAAGAATTACTTGGCAGGGTGATTTGTTTCAATATTTGTTTTAATGGTTTTTACTGCATCATCAAGTGCTGCTTTTGGCTCCGCTTTTCCTGTCGCAATTGTTTGAAGTGCAGAGGCCATCGGTCCCCAAACTTCAGCCATTTCAGGAATGTTTGGCATTGGAACAGCATATTGAGATTGCTCAGCAACTGCTTTTGCAGCTTCATTGTCTGCAATTACAGGGTCTTCAATAAGAGATTTTACAGGAGGGATTTCCTGAGTTGTCTCAAAACGGATTTTTGAGTTTTCTTCATTTGTAATATGCTCAACAAATTTTGTTGCCCAATAAGGGTTTTTAGTGAATGCAGTTACATGCCAGCCTTTAACACCCATGAATGTTTTAACAGGCTCACCGTTTGGAAGCTTTGGCATTACAGAAACGCCAACATCAATTCCTGCATCCTTCATGCCTTGAAGTGCCCATGGACCATTCATAACAGAAGCAGCTTTTCCTTCATTGAATAGGCCATCCATTGCTGCTCCACCGCTTTCCCCAATGATTCCTTTAGGGAATAAGCCTTCACTGTACCATTTTTGAATGAACTCAGCACCTTCAACAGCGCCTTCGTTGTTTAAGCCTACATCTTCACGGTCTAATGCACCGTCATTTTCCTTAAAAACATATCCGCCCATGCCAGCAATAGGTCCGTGTGCGAAATAGAAGTTGTCGAATAGAGCCAGGAATCCGTACTGTCCGCCAGTCGTCAATTCTTTAGCTTGAGAATAAAGCTCATCCATAGTTTCAGGAGCTTTTTCCATTAATGCTTTATTATAGATGAAAACAGGTGTTTCAGTTGCTTTTGGAAGACCATATAGTTTTCCGTCAAACATTTGAGCAGTGATGGATGATTCTGTGAAAGTATCCAGAACGCTGTCTTCTACTTTGATTTCCTGAAGTAGACCTTCAGTTACGACCTGGCCAATTTGGTCATGTGGAAGTGTAACAACGTCAGGTGCATTTCCGGCAGGTCCATCAAGTCTTAATTGGTCACGGATCTTATCTGCCATGCCCAACTCTTTAAATTCAACTTTAATTCCATATTCTTTTTCAAAGGACTCAATGGCAGGCTTTAAAGCTACGCCTTTATCTGTGTCTTCCCAAACTACTAATTTTTCCGGTTTTGGCTCTTCAGCCTGGTTTTCGCCTGTGCCGTTATCTTTATCTGTGTTTTCCGGCTGTGCCTCACGCTGAGGACCGCAAGCTGCCAGCATTCCGATCACTAATACCAGCATCATAAAGAAAGATAGTGACTTTTTCATGATATTGCCCCCTTTAGATAGATCTGTTGAGTAATGTAAAAAGTACAACCGTTTGCACAAAAGTGTAAACACTTAAATCTATTTCTAAAAAAATGAGCGTTCACTTAACCTATTAACCAATGAAAACGCTAAATGAAAACGATTGCACAATTTCTAATTTTTATTATACAAGGTTTTTGGGCTTTTACAACTCCTTTTTTCTAAATATTTTTAAGCGAAAATAAATTTTAAAAGATTGATACTCATTTCTCTTCTATATTTTCTTTTCTTTCATATGGTATAATGCAAGCGATTGCACTTTGAAAGGGGAATTTCAATGGAAAAGGCAGCTATCATACATTACCCTGCTGATCATTATGTTTATCCTATCAGCAAGAAAACCTTACATATTAGACTGCAAACTAAGAAAGATGATGTTTCTGAAGTCACTTTAATACACGGTGACCAATATCTTTGGGCGGATGGAAAATGGCAGTATGAAAATACGAATATGAAGAAATCCGGCTCTGATGGCATTCATGATTATTGGCATGTCTATATTGACCCGCCATATAGAAGGTCCAGATACGGCTTTAAATTAAAATCTGCTGAAGAAGAATTAATTTTGACTGAAAAAGGTTTTTACAAGGAGGCTCCTGCTGATTCAGGTTATTATTTCAACTTTCCATATCTTCATCCTGAAGAAGTATTTAAAGCTCCTGCCTGGGTGAAGGATACGGTATGGTATCAGATTTTCCCGGAAAGATTTGCTAACGGGAATCACGGCAATGACCCCGAAGGAGTTCTTCCCTGGGGCAGTGAACATCCCTCTAAGGATAACTATTTTGGCGGTGATTTTGAAGGTGTCATTGAACATCTGGATTATCTTCATGACCTTGGCATTACCGGCATCTATTTCACACCTGTTTTTAAGGCATTTTCCAATCATAAATATGATACAATAGATTATCTGGAAATTGATCCCCAGTTCGGTTCAAAGGATACATTAAAAAGACTTGTTCAAGAATGCCATAAACGGGATATTAGAGTGATGCTCGATGCCGTATTTAACCATAGCGGATACTACTTTCCCCCTTTTCAGGATTTGCTTGAGAAGGGAGAAAAATCACAATATAAAGATTGGTTCCATCCGCATAGTTTCCCGCTAAAAGGCGGGGAGTACCCTAATTTTGAGACCTTCGCTTTTGTTGAACAGATGCCAAAGCTGAATACAAATAATCCCGAGGTAAAAAATTATTTGCTCAAAGTGGCCAGTTACTGGATTGAAGAGTTTGATATCGACGGCTGGCGGCTGGATGTGGCCAATGAAGTTGACCATCAGTTCTGGCGTGAATTCAGACAGACTGTTAAACGAATTAAGCCAGATCTCTATATTTTAGGGGAAATCTGGCACAATTCCATGCCCTGGCTGCGCGGAGACCAATTCGATGCTGTCATGAATTATCCTTTTACCACCAACTTGCTTAATTTAATTGCAAAAAAATCCATTACCGGAACTGAATTCGCCAATAATATGACCGCTGAAATCCACAGTTATCCGGCCAATGTCTATGAAGTTGCATTCAATCTGGTCGGAAGCCATGATACACCCAGAATTTTAACAGAATGTGAAGATGATAAAGACAGGGTAAAACTTATTTATACACTTTTATTTACCTTTATGGGTTCACCATGCCTGTATTACGGGGATGAAATCGGGCTCAGCGGTGAAATGGATCCAGGCTGCAGAAAATGCATGGAATGGGATGAGGAAAAACAGGATCGTGATTTGCATTCTCATATTCAAAGGCTTATTAAGCTGCGGAAAGAAGAAAAGTTGCTGGCAAATGATGGGCATTTTGAATTTATTCAAACAGATTCTAATATAGTTGCCTACCGCAAATACGATGATTATAAAACAATCATTGTGCTCGCCAATCCTGCGGATGAAAGTGCGGAAGTTACTTTGCCTTTTCCTCTGAAGGGTGTAAAGATTACGAATATGCTTTCAGACCAGGAATTTGCAGCAGAAGCGGAGAACCTTAAAGTTCAGCTTGATGGATGGGGATTTGAAATCCTGTCCTTCCCCGCCACCTTCAATAAATAGGAAACCTGATTGAAATAAGGAAAGTTCTTAAGGGCAAGACCTTAAGGCTTTTCTTTTTTCGTTTTTATATTGCCGTCGGCCCCTCCTATTTACATGAAAATTTATTTACAAACAGGGAGAATAACCATGACTAAGAACCAGAAAAAATTGACATTATTTGCATTAACCTGGCCGATCTTTATAGAAATCTTGCTTCACATGCTTATGGGGAATGCTGACACGCTTATGCTCTCGCAATATTCGGATGAATCCGTGGCTGCAGTCGGTGTGTCAAATCAGATCCTTTCGCTCGTGATCGTCATGTTTGGATTTGTTGCAACTGGGACCTCCATCCTAATCGCTCAAAATTTAGGCGCAAAAAATAATAAAACAGCTGCTGAAATTTCAATTGTCTCTTTAGGGGCAAACCTTGTATTTGGAATCATCTTAAGTATTCTTCTAATCGCATCAGGCAAACCGCTGCTTCGGATGATGGATTTACCGGAGGAACTTTTAAACCAGGCAAACGCCTACCTGGTCATCGTTGGCGGCTTTTCCTTTGTCCAGGCATTAATTATGACAATTGGAGCCATTATCAGAAGTTATGGATTTACCAGAGATGTTATGTACATTACCATCGGCATGAACATTTTAAATGTTATAGGCAATTACTTATTCATTTTTGGCCCATTCGGTTTTCCTGTATTGGGTGTAGAAGGAGTGGCCATCTCCACTGTCGTCAGCAGATTGATCGGATTGGCTGCTGCTGTCGCCGTACTGCTTAGAAGAACAGAAAAAGCACTTCCGTTCCGCTTACTTTTCCGCTTTCCAAAGGAACATATCAAAAATCTTTTAAGAATCGGGATTCCTTCAGCAGGAGAACATTTATCCTATAATGGGTCGCAGATGGTCATTACGATTTTCATCGCTGCTCTGGGTACAGAAGCTCTGACTGCAAAAGTTTATGCACAAAATATTATGATGTTCATTTTCCTTTTCAGTGTCGCCATCAGCCAGGGCACTCAAATCCTGATAGGCCATATGGTAGGTGGAAAAGATTACGAGGCAGCCTATAAAAGGTGCATGAAAAGCCTGCGCCTTGCCATCATGATTTCGTTCGGAACTGCCGTTCTTTTCTCCTTTTTCTCAGAAGAATTGATGGGCATATTCACTTCTAATCCAGACATCATAAAGGTTGGCAGTGTTCTCATTCTTCTGACCATCCTCCTGGAGCCCGGCAGATCGTTTAATTTGGTCGTCATTAACTCCCTCCGTGCAGCCGGCGATGTAAAATTCCCCGTTTATATGGGGATCCTGTCCATGTGGGGCGTAAGCGTCACCCTTTCCTATGTACTTGGAATTCATTTTGGACTGGGTCTTGCCGGCATTTGGATCGCCTTTATTGCCGATGAATGGCTTAGAGGATTGCTCATGTTATGGCGCTGGAGATCCAGAGTCTGGGTTAACAAGTCGTTTGTGTCTTCAAAAGCTGTCTAAACATAAAAACGGCAGCCCCATGCAGACATAGTCTATAAAACCATAAGGAAAGCGGCAGTAATGACTGCCGCTGCTTTTTCATTCTGCAATATTTATATTATAGTCTTTAAACCACACATGAATCTGTGCTAGGTGTGCTAACAGCTGAGGCCCAGTCATTAGCTGCCCAAACCATGGTTTCTGGAATGAGTCACCGCCCGATTCAATTATATTCTTCAGCTGGCTGTAATCAAAGAATTCATACAGCGCGGATGACCTGTCTTCCAAGTATCCAGTGAGCATCTTTTGGACTGCAGCTGTATATTCCGGATTATGTGTTTTGGGGTACGGGCTTTTCTTTCTGTATAAAACTTCATTCGGCAGGATGCCTTCGAGTGCTTTGCGCAGGATTCCTTTTTCGCGGTTTCCATGCATTTTGATCTCCCAAGGAATATTCCATACATATTCCACCAGGCGATGGTCGGCAAAAGGCACCCGGACTTCAAGGCTCGCCCCCATACTCATTCTGTCTTTACGATCCAATAGGGTCGTCATAAAGTAAATCATATTAATATAGAAAAGTTCTCTCCTGCTTGCGTCTTCCCTGCTCTCCCCGTCTAAGGCAGGGGTTTCAGAGATTGCCTGAAGATATTTTTCCATGGCATAGTCATAAATATTTAGTTTCTTACTCCAATCTTCTTTCAATAGACCCTGTCTGGCTTCGAGCGACCTCATCCATGGGAAGCCCTTGCGCTTTAAGTCTTCCTCTCTGTGGAACCATGGATAGCCGCCAAATATTTCATCTGCGCATTCCCCTGATAAGCTTACAACAAAATCCTTTTTTATTTCCCTGCAAAACCATAGCAGGGAAGAATCGACATCAGCCATGCCCGGAAGATCCCTTACATGCACGGATTCGATTAAATCCTCCGCAAGCTGCTGCTGGGTGATTATACAGCTGTTATGTCTCGTATTAAAGGTCTGGGACATCTTTTGGATAAATGCTACGTCTGAATTGGGCTGAAACTCATTGGCCTTGAAAAATTCCTCATTTCCCTCATAATCTATCGAATAAGTGTTCAACTGGCCCTTTCCATCTCTTTCGTAAGCTTTTGCCGCAATAGCTGTAATCGCACTCGAATCCACACCGCCGGATAGGAACGTGCATAACGGGACATCCGATACCAGCTGCCTTGTGACAGCATCCGTAAATAATTCTCTGACTCGTTCAGCAGTTTCCTCAACGTTATCCTCATGATGCGCACTTTGCACATTCCAATAACGCCATACCTTCAGTCCATTTCTTGAAAACGTCAGCGCGTGTGCAGGCCTTAATTCATCAATGCCTCTGAAAACTCCTGAACCCGGGGATCTTGATGGCCCCAGTCCAAAGACTTCTGCCAGGCCTTCCCTGCCGATTTCAGCCTTAATATCAGGATGGGCCAAAATAGCTTTCAATTCAGATCCGAATATAATGCCCTGCTTCGTTTCTCTATAAAATAAAGGTTTTACCCCTAAACGGTCCCTGCCTATAAATAATTGTTCTTTCTTCTCATCCCATACAGCAAAGGCATAGATGCCATTTAAATATTGAAGGCAATTTTCTCCCCATTCTATATAAGAAGTCAGCAAAACCTCAGTGTCAGAATGGCCATCAAACGAATATCCTTTTATAAGGAGTTCTTTACGGAGATCCTCCGTATTATAAAGCTCTCCATTATAGCAAATAGTATAGCGGTTTTGATATTTTTCCCTAGTCATTGGCTGTTTTCCGCCTGCCGGGTCTACAACGATTAACCTTTTATGGCCGAATCCAGCTTGCACATCTGTCCATATGTTTGTTTCATCTGGACCCCGCTTTGCCAGCGTATCCGCCATTTTGCCAATTGCTGCCGTTTCTTTTCTCAAATCCTTTTGGAAATCAATCCAGCCGGTAATTCCACACACTTTACATCATCCTTTCAAAGCGGAATCGCATGGGCACATTTTTCATGATGCTATTGTATGCACAGCCTAGAAAAAAGTTAATTGTCCACATACAAGCGGTTATAAAAATCGCCAAAACTGTCTAAAAAGAAGTTGAGGAAGTTAATGGAGGTTTTATATGAATAGACAGCAGCGAACAAAGCTAATTGAATATCAATCCCGTGCTTTTACAGAAGGCACTGTAGAGTATATTAATGAACAATGGGTTTTTTTCGACCATGAAACAGAAGAAGCATCATTATTGGACGAATTCCTCCATCAGGAAATGGAAGTATTCCGCTTTAAACGCTGGAAGAAAGGCATTTTATTCGAGGATGGCAAAGTGGCCTTTGACGATGAAATATTTCACTTGAAGAATCAGGACTCGATCCGCATCCGAAAACATCTTGTTTTCTCCCTCGAGAGATTACTGGAGGAAATGAATGATGATGCTTTTTACCAGTTCGTAACCACTTTAAATTCCATGCAATTTTCGGTTTATGACTGCATTTATTGTTATAACCAGCTGGCATTTTTCAATGATAAGGACAGGAAAAGCGGTGTGAACTTCATCGTTTTTGATAATCAGGATCATATTTGCAATGTGCAGCACCATTTTTGCTATTATGAAAAAATGAGTGACCGGTTTGAATTTACCTTAAACAGCGGAAAAAGGATGGTTATTGAAAAAATTTCTTCATAAGAAAAGCGGAAGCGCCTTGTACACGAAGGAACGCAGACTAAGGACGCCACGTCCTCCCAAAAGCTGCCGCTTTCGGTCGTGCGATGTATCGCTGCCGTAGCTTTCCTTGTCCTGTGGCAACGTCTGCATAACCCGCATCCCTCCCAAAAGCTGTCGCTTTCGGTGGGACGAAGCCTGTCCTGAGGGCCTCAAGCACAAGACGAGCCTCATGGAAAGGCGTTCTTTGCCTTTTTGGGGGCTTGCCCGAAATGTGGAGGCGACTGCCCAGGGACGACAAGCATAAGACGTTTAAAATCTTATACTTTTTTGTTTAAAAAAACAGCAGCCTGCCTTTAATGGCGGTGCTGCTGTTTCTTTATTCTAGCTGAGCGTTTGGGCATATTTAGATAAGCCTTCCTCAAACTCACGGGTCATAAGCGGCTTATGAATATAGAAGCCTTGTGCATAATGGCATTTTAATTCTTTTAAAAGCTCAATCTGCTCCTGTGTTTCCACCCCTTCTGCCACGACTTTCACGGCAAGCCCGTGCCCCATGGTGATGATGGCTTTTACAATGGCAACATCGGATGTGTTTAATCGCAGATTATTAATAAACGACCGATCGATCTTTAATGTATTGATTGGAAGGTCCTTTAAATAACTTAAAGAAGAATAGCCTGTGCCAAAATCATCAATGGATACTTTGACTCCTATATCCTGCAGCGCCTGCATAACTTGGATACTGTACTCAACATTTCTCAGCATCGTGCTCTCCGTCAGCTCCAATGTTAAATATTGCGGCTCCATACCGGAAAGTTCCAATGCCATCTTAACTTCTTGAAGAAATCCCGGCTGCTGGAATTGATAGGCCGATACATTCACAGAGATGGAAAGAGATTCATAGCCAAGCATTTGCCACCGTTTATTCTGCTTACAAGCCGACCGCAATACCCAGCCGCCGATATCCTCAATGAGACCAGTCTCTTCTGCAAGAGGAATAAATTCACCGGGTGAAACACGGCCAAGTTTTGGATGATTCCAGCGAATCAGGGCTTCGCTTCCGTATAAATTGCCTGTTTCAAGATCAATTAAGGGCTGATAGCATAAATAGAATTCATTTTTCTGCAAAGCTTTTCTTAAGTAGCTTTCAAGCTCAAGTCTGACCATTGCCTGCTGATTCATTTCCATCGAGAAAAAGGTGACCCTGTTTCCTCCTTGCTGCTTGGAGCGATTTGTGGCAATATCCGCATTTTTAAGCAGCAAATGCTCATCGGACCCATCATCTGGATGCAGGCTCGCACCAATGCTGGCAGTGACAATAAACTCCTGATTCGACTGAGATATAGGAAGGGATATTTCCTCTAATATCTTTTTGGATACTTTCATAACCTTCTCGATAGTTGCTTCCCTTGATAATACCAAAGTAAACTTATCCCCGCTGAACCTTCCCAAATAAGAACCCGACGGCAGAACCCTTTCTATTCTTTCGGAAATCTCCTTTAACACCATATCCCCAGCAAAGTGCCCGAGACTGTCATTTATAATTTTAAAGCGGTCAATATCAATCGAAAGAACTGCGAGCTTTTTCTGTTTTTTCCTTGCTCTCTTTACTTCCATTTCCAATTGCTCGGTAAACTTTATTCTGTTAGGCAGCCCTGTGTCCTGGTCAAAAAAAGCCAGTTCTGTTATCTTCTCTTCTATCTTTTTCTGCTCCGTAATGTTTCTGCCAATTCCATAAATGCCTACACATTCCCCATTAACAGTAATCGGGATGTTTTTCAGCTGAAAGAGATTAGTCTCGCCGGATTTTGCATCAATATATACATTATAATATTGCTCTCTGCCTCTTAATGCCCGATAAAAGTGCAATCTGATCCTTTGCACATCTTCATCACGCACATACCCAAGAGCTGATTTGCCCATTATTTCTTCCCGGCTGTACCCGAAAGTTTTTACGAATGAGGGGTTTACACTTGTGAAATTCCCTTTCAAATCTGTCGAATAAACAAAATCCGCATTATTATCAAACAGAGATTTATAATTTTGTTCAGACATTTTTAAATTTCTGTTTAACTCTTTAATATCGTCCTGAGCTGCATGCATTAAATGAGTCAAAGAAGCTATCGTTTTAAACTGGGCCGTTTTTTCATAAACAAAGGAATCCTGTCTAGTCTTTGCTGATTCGCCGATGCTTTCTGAAAGAGCAAGATATGTAAGAGAATGTCCGACCATTTGTGGAAGCGCACCTTTACGGAAGGCAATTTCCCCATAAGAAAAAAAGCCATTTGCCGGAGCTATCATCTGGAGCATTTCCAGTTCTTTTTCCGTAAAATCTCTTGCAAACTGTTTCCTGGCCATACAATTGTATATAAATATGTTTTCAGGAGGGTTATGGTTCAGCTCGTTTAATTCCTTCAGCGACCGGTCAATGATATCCTCCAGATTTGCATAAGCAAACGTGAGTGTATCTCCCTCTTTAACCTTTCTGTTTACTTTTATGGCACCATTTTCAAGAGACTTTATAATAAAAACAGATACTTTTTCTCCACGGTAATTTAACAGGAAAGGGAATTCCGTACCCGATTGGGGCAATTCCTTAATAAAAGCCTGACCCAGATAGCACTTTAAAATATTTAAGGGCTTCTTATTATCTATAGAATAGATCGTAGACCCATCAGCCTTAGTAACAGTAAAACTCTTTCCAATCTCCTGCCACTGATAATTAGCAAACGAACGGACCGAAAGATGGCCGCTCTGCAATGCCAATGCTGCAAGACCATCACTGGTTATTCCATTTCGTGTAAAAGAAAAGCCTTCCTGAAATAAACCGTTATCTCCGGCAAGACCTCCGGAAATTACCATTTCCGGCTGGTTTTCATATATTCCCTCCAGCAAGGCTGTGGAATCTATATCAAATCCTGCCGGAAATAGGATGACAGCTTTTGTATTGAAGACAGCCAGCTCCTGTGCCAATGTTTGGCCCATTTGATAACTGTCCATAAAATCAGCCCTGTTTAACAGGAATGATTTTAATTCTGTCTTTTCAAAGGCTGTAAAACAGATTACTGTTTGCTTTTCCGTAATGCGCCCTTCATAGATTTCACCAGATGTCGAGCAGCCTGCAATATGTGCCACTGGAAGCTTGTCTGTCAGCTCTTTTTGCAGTTTCGATATAAATGGCCTTTCAGGGGTTCCTGTAAAAACCTGCACAAGAAGATTAGGGTATTCATTTAATTCATTCAAATCTATAAAACTATTAAGCTGGCTAGTGCTGGTATATAAACATGTAAACGTTTTTGCCATAAAAACCCACCATCATAGTAAGAATCATTAGAAATGCTTTTTTGACCGCTATGGAAAATTCTCTTTAAACCTGAAGCGGCTCCAATTTCTAATTTTTTATTGATATAGTTGCTGATATGTTTAAATTACCATATTTAGTGAAGTCATGACATGACAAAATTAGAAAAAGCTGCCTTTTTTGGCAGCTTTCAATAATTATTCTTATTACGTCATGAAAGTTAATGGCAATTTAACAAAGCCTAGATATAGAACCAAAATCAAAGCAACGACAAATTGTCCCCATAAAATTGACGTCTTCTTCCCCTTAACAGTACGAATGATAATCATTTCAAACATCGCAATTACCCAAATGCCTACCAATGACTTCAATACATAGAGAAGGTCAATGCTGTTGAGGCTGCTTAAAATCCAAATTCCTGTTCCAATGATCAGCAAATAAAACAGCCTCAAGATCATATGAACAACTTTCAAACCTTTTTGCTTGCCGCTTTTATGCATGATAAGGGCAATAATAAATAAAACAAGTGCCAAGAACCATGTGGTTATGTGGGCATGTATCATTCCCGTGCCTCCTATTGTAAAATTCGATACCATCATATCATATTGACATTGAAATTCCCAAAGTTATGGTGCTGCTGCGATTACATAGGGACAACTTTGTGAAATATTTATGACAAGTGTGATATTCTTCACTGACATCGCAGAAAATCTCTATATACTTAATTCAATTCTTAAAGACCTGCGCATCCCTGCACAGGCCTCATCTTTAGTCTTCTATAGTGTTTGTCAAGGTTCCAATTTTTTCAACGGATATTTCCATTTTATCACCTGGCTGCAGAAAGCGGGGTGGCTTAAAACCTTTGCCAACACCAGCGGGAGTTCCAGTAGCAATAATGTCCCCGGGCTCAAGAGTCATGCCTTTTGACAGGACGGAGATGATTTCTTCGATTGGGAAGATAAAGTGTCCAGTATTTGAGCTTTGTCTCACTTCTCCGTTTACCTTTGTTTGAATATCGAGCTTGTTAGGATTTTCAATGGCTGATGAGTGAACAATCCAAGGCCCCATTGGACATGTAGCATCCAGGCTTTTACCAATGAAAAATTGCTTATGCCTGGACTGCAGATCCCTTGCTGTCACATCATTAATAATTGTATAGCCAAAGATATAATCCAATGCTTCTTCTTTCGGAATCGCCCGTCCTTTTTTTCCGATTACAACAGCGAGCTCGCCCTCATAATCCAGCTCTGCAGTTACATGTTTGTGATTCAATACCGTTTCATCAGGACCAATCACCGTTGTAGGGGATTTCGTGAATACCATTATATGCTCAGGAATGTCCTCTTTACTTCCCATCTCTATTGCATGCTCGGCATAATTCTTGCCCACACAAAATATATTTTTATCCGGACGGGGTATCGGTGCCTCCAGCATAACAGAATCGAGCGGACGAAAAAGTTCTTCCCTGTCCGAATTGCTGTTTAGCCAGTCTATTAAACTATGTACTTTATCAACGAACTTATCCCCTAAGGCAATACATTCTTTCAATGTCCCCGGCAAATCGCTTTTTCCACCCATTTTTTCCAAAGCAGCATTTAGAGGAAGAACCTTTGTACCGGTGCCGTCCAATAAGCCAGCATAACTGCTGGTCCGATCCTTAACAGTAACAAATTTCAATCCCATCACCTCATTTTATTATTCGCTTTTTTAGTATAATATAAATTTTCAGACTTTTGGGCCTTTATAATCAAAACTATTATTCTTTTCGCTTCCATTTTGGGATTTTCAAATATGTGAAGCTCCTCCAAAGCCATTCCACCGGTCCATAATAATAACGGGCAGCCCAGAATCGGCTGGCTAAAATCTGAAAAGCGAAAATAATAATAACCAGAAGTGTCCCCCAAAAAGCAGAGACCTTTCCATAAAAGCCTAGTCCGTAACTATAAAAAATAAAAGTCGAAATAATGGACTGGAAAAGATAATTTGAGAGCGAGAGTTTCCCAACATATGAGAGCGGCAGCACGATTCCAGGTACTTTCCCGCTCTTTATCATCAGCGCTATCCCTAAACCATAAGCAATGGCTAACAGGGGACCGCCAAAAGTATCCTGCACGTAATCCAAGACCAGGTTGCTTTCCAACAAGTATGGCAGCAATTTTAACAATAACCCGGCAGCCAATGATACTAGCATGATTTTTCTGAGGAAACCCCGGTTTTTTTCGGTTTCCTCCAGCCACCTCAGCTTGGCAGCTCCTCCCCCTATCAAAAATAAAGGAAAAATAGAAGCCAGCATGATTGGCAGTGAAGCAAGATTATTAACACCTGACCAGTCCTCTATCCGCTGTGCGGTAACCTCGGAAAAGCTTCCTTTTTGATAGGCCTGTAAAGAAGCTAATGCCGCTTGAGGGTCATAGATTGATAGCTCATCAGCAGGAACAAACAGAGCCGTTGCAAATAATAAAAGGGCTAATAGCAGATTGGGAATAAGGTAAAGCAAGATTCCGGTCAAAAGCATATTTCTTCCGGACATTTTTACAAACAGTAAAAAGATAAAGCCAAAGATTGCATAGTTAATCAGAATATCCCCATGCCATATAAGAAAAGCGTGAATGATGCCTATCAGAAGCAGAAGGGAAAATCTCCTTGCAGCCATTCCTCCAAACCAAAGGCCTTTAGCCAGTGCCCTCTCCCTCAGAATGACTAATCCATAACCAAACAGCATGGAAAATAAAGGATAAAAACTGGCCTGCACAAAGATATCAATAAAAGCATAGGCGGCTTTATCTGCCGGGCTGTCCCACCATTCAAAAGGATCAATATAGAGCAATGGGGAATGGAAAGAAAGCATATTAACTAAAAAAATTCCGAGGATGGCAAATCCCCTCATTATATCCAGCGAAATAATTCGATCCTTCTCCAGGACCGGACTGAATTGTCTGTCCATAAAACGCCTCCTTTTTTGTCAGCAAAATCTATCTTTTATGATAGAGAGCATGTTTCTAATTGTCCAGAAAAAAAGGACCTCAGCAATGCTGAAGTCCCGATTCTAAGTTAATTTACAAAACGGCCTGTTGTTCCATTCGATTCCCAGTAATCATTTCGAAGATGGATTTTTTGAATTTTACCCGAAGCTGTTTTAGGCAGCTCTTCGACAAATGTCACTCCCGTTACAGCTTTAAAGTGAGCAAGTTTCTCCCTGGTAAAACTAATAATCTCCTGTTCGGTCAACGTTTTTCCACTTCGCAGGACTACAAATGCATGCGGCGTTTCCCCCCACTTTTCGTGAGGCACAGCTATAACAGCTGCTTCCAGGATGGCAGGGTGCTCGTATAAAGCCCCTTCTATTTCTATGGATGAGATGTTTTCCCCGCCGCTGATAATGATATCCTTTTTACGGTCAACGATATCGATATTGCCGTATTCATCTACGTTTGCCATATCACCGGTATGAAGCCAGCCGCTCCTAATCGCTTCCATCGTTGCCTCTTCATTTTTCCAATAGCCTTTCATCACTCCGTTGCTGCGGACAACGACTTCTCCTATTTCTAATCCATTATGGGCCACTTCTTCGCCCTGTTCATTGATTACCTTGACCTCACAGCCTATCATCTGATGTCCTGCCTTTGCCTTCATCCGGTACTGCTGAGTAAGAGGAAGTTCTTTAAGATGAGAACGAATCGTCGATACAGTGCTTAATGGAGATGATTCGGTCATTCCATACACCTGTATAAACTCCCATCCAAGCTCATTTTCTACCCTTGTTACAAAAGCAGGCGGCGGGGCGGAGCCTGCTATAACAACCCTGACGTCCTGCTCAACTGCCGGAGTACATTGTTCATAGTATTGCAACAGTGAATTCAGGACAGTGGGAGCCATATGCATAACGGAAACATTATGCTTTTGCAGCACATCAAATATCCTTTCCGGCGTAGCTTTTCTCATGCATACCTGAGAAGCTCCATTTGCCGTATAATAAAAAGGTGAGCCCCATCCATTCACATGAAACATCGGCAAGACATGCAGCAGTACATCCTGATCGCTAACCCTCAAATGATGCATGGTTGACAATGCATGCAAGTAATTGTTGCGATGGGTCAGCATGACACCTTTGGGATTGCCTGTTGTACCGCTTGTATATAAAAGGCTGCATACATCATTTTCGTCGAGGTCTTCCCTATCGTATGGCCTGCTGTCTTGGCTGCTGAGCCATGAATCATAATCGGTTTCATCTGTTTCTTCCTCTTTATAATGAACGATGATTTTTTCAACTGTCTTTAGCTGATCTTTCACAGGCAGTATAAGGTGGTAAAGGTCCTGATCGGCAAAAAGGATCCTGGATTCGCTATGGTTTAAAATAAACAGATAATCTTCCGGCTTCAGCCGTATATTTAGAGGAACCATGACTCCTCCCAGCTGAAAAATCCCATAAAACCCTTCCAGCATTTCGACTGAATTGGGTGCAAGGTAAGCAACCCGGTCCCCTTTTTGAATGCCTGAAGCTTTTAAACCATGAGAGAGCTGATTAACCCTCGTGTTCAATTCCTCGTATGTAAAAGCTCTATCATCTGCAAAAATGGCTTTTTTTGATCCATAGAGAGAAACAGCGCGATCTAAAAATTGAGTCAATATTAAAGGTACATTCATCTTACGGTCACCTCACTGAAAATTTTGTTAATTCTGTATTTATTTTATATTATCACATTCAATGCGACAGGTTCACATAAATCACTCCTGTTATATAACATTTATAAACTCAGAAACTCTCTGTCTGCTCATATATTTGGGCTAATTAATCACAATCAGCTATTAGGCACATACGATATACAAGAAATCATTTTAAAGGGTGTTGTTATGTATGCCAGCTATTGTCGGAGTCGCACAGGTCATATCAATAGGAAGCAGTTCTGTCTTCAACATCGGGGATGTTTATAAAATCATGCCTGTTTCTAACGCTAAGACCTTTTCGGGTGCAGGATCTTTCAACACAGGGGATGGCATGAATGTTTACAATCACCAAAGCACTACAAACACTTATGATTGTGATGGCGTGGATCAGGGCAATTATTTTAATGCTTAGAATAGGTGATAACATGAATTTTTATATACAGCAATCCATTCATATTAATTTTATTAAGATCGGTGGGATTACAAACTCTTCCGTAATGCAGATTGGAAGTGCAGGCATTATAAAGCCGGCTTCCTACCTGTATAACACAGGGGGATTTACCGAGCCTGCACCTGAAGCTGAAACTCCAGCCCCATCGGGTCCAGCAGGTAATCTATTATTAACGCCTTCGGTACCTTTAACCGGATCTCAGAGACCCTAAGGTATAGATGGTGAAAAAAGCGAGGTGGTGCGCATGAACCAGCAATTAAATTCTTATCTTCAGCAATTGCATGCTTTTGTAGAGGCACAGGAAAAAAGAATCCGCAGCCTGGAAGCAGCGGTAAAAAAACTTCAGGAAGAGACTGAAGTTCTGAAAAGCCGTCCTCCGATGCAGGTCGACCGGATTGAGTATAAATTCGACCAGCTTAAGGTAGAGTCTCTCGAAGGTACTTTAAACATTGGCCTAAATCCTTCCGAGCTGCAAAACATTGAAGATTTTGCCGTTGATAATAAAAACATCAAGGCACCTATATCGCCTAACAACCATATGAAAAGAACGATGGAGATTGAAGATGCCATCTATCAATATTTAGAGAGTAAGCTTCCAGAAATTGTCGCTTCTGTTCAACAGAAGCTAAATGTTAATGTGGATGATTCATATATTGCGTTTATCAAAGAGGATATAAAAAAGCAGCTGCCTAACAGGATTGACTTCTATCTTAAACAGCAGCAGTCTGCAAATCGGTCTACGCAGGAAAATAATAATGAAGTGATTATTGAACTTATAAAAAAGGAAATACAAAATGGGGTTCATGCCTTTATCTCTCATTTGCCTGAAAATATGAAAGGAATGAAGAAAGAATGAATTATCAGGTTTATAACCGGGATTTGTGTGTTGGCAATATCAGAGTTATTGGTGTCTCCAGTTCATCTGTATTAATGGTTGGAGATACGCAAACGATCCAGCTTGCAGCTACCTTTGATACACCATTAGAATCTCTTATTGTCGGGCCTTTTGTCCCACTTACACCGGAGTAATTATTATGCTTCAAAGAACTTCATCTGTTGATAAAATCAATATTGATACTATCTCATTTTCATCGGTATTTGAGATTGGAGACTCCTGTTCGATTCAGGGTTTCTCCAGGGCACTTGCGGTCCAGCGTGAAGCTGAATTTTTTGACGCCCGGGAAGGTAATTTTTCTGCTTATCCGATTTTCAGCGAACCCATTCCCTTAATGCCCATCAATAAAGAAATTGTAATTCAGACTGCCCAGCTAAATCCAATTATTAAGGTGCAGAATATTGACATAATTGGGGTTTCCTCTTCTTCTGTCATTCATATCGGCAACAGCCGCGATATCTCAATGGAATCCCGGGTCAAGCATATCCGTCAGGTTTACCCCAAAAACAATAATTCTGCAGGCAGACCATAAAGAAATATAAAATTATTTAAAAAGGATGTTTTTCATGCCAGCTATAATCGGACCGGTACAAATTATAAATGTTAGCGGGGGAATTGTTCAATTTGGAGATGCCCTGTATATCTCCCCAAAAAACAATTCCAAATCAACAACCGGACAGGGCGCCGCAAATACAGGCGGCTTAGTTATTACAAACAATGGCCTAAACGCCAGCAATGTGCTTGATACCAGCCTGGTTGACCAGCCAAATGTCGGCAACAACTAAATTATAAGCTGACCATGGATGATAACAAATTTGTTATCGTCCTTTTACTTTCCTTTCATTCGATTTCTTTGCTTTCGTTAACTTAGTTGAAGGCTGCTTTCTAATCCATTTCAAATATTTTTCTATTTTCTCATCCTGCTGCAATAATTCAATTTTATTCAGTCTTACTGCCAGTTCTGGATTTGTATATAATGCATGAATCTGTTTATGGCAGGGAATGCATAAGTTCGCAGTTGGCAGGAATGTACCTCCCATTTCTTTCGGTGTCAAATGATGTACGGTTATTACAAGATCCTCCCGCAGGCATAATTCACAGGTTCCGGATTCTGTCCGCTTTTTTCCCATCATAAGCCTCCTTTAATTTTAGATTACCCCAAATTTGTGGAAGTAATGGAGCGGGGTCTCTGTTTCTGCGGGGATGGCCCTTTTTACCTCGAAGCGGATCCTTTTAAGCGCGGGAACTCACTGTTTGTACACCCAATAACATTCCTGCTAGTACGCAAAAAACCGGCAAGTCCCCTTGCCGGCTTATCTTATAGCTTAATTGTATGAGCTCCATCAAAGAAGAAGAGGCATCTTTCATTGACTTCTCTTTTTAAAATTTGTTCCAATGCTCTCGTGTACATATCAATTTGAACTTTGTACCTGTTTTCGAGAATTGGTTTGGCTTCATCAAAGCCTCCCTTAAACCGGCCGGTAATTCCATCAGTTTTATAGTCAAGGAGCACCAAGCCCTGTTCATCTTCAAATACACAGTCCACAATCCCCTGAATGAGAACAGGTTCGTCTTCTCCCTGCCAATCTGAATAGATTTCCCTGGCTGGGAAAGATAAACTGAATGGGATTTCTCTTCGTATCGATTTAGCCTGAACAATTCTTTGTCCCAGTTCGGTTTCGAAGAACTGTACAATCAGCTGCGGCTCAATGCTGGCATGCTGCTCTTCTGTCAGCAATTCGTTTCTAACCATTTCATCCATTTTGGAAGATATCGTTTCTACGGTTGCGGGCCTGCTGAAATCAATATGCTGCATGACAGCATGCATAGCTGTACCCCGTTCAGCAGGAGAAAGTGATTTTTCCTGCATGAATCTTGGCCTGCCAAGCAGGGGCTTGCTGATTTTTCGGATTAATTCAGTACCGCTGTCTTCTTCAGAAAAAATCTCCCGCTGCCGCTTCACTTCCGAAACGGATTGTTTAGAGCGGTGCTGTGCTGCTTGCTTATAGGAATATTTCCAGGAAAGCTGTTCTTCTACTTTATCCTTATATGCCGATTCAGCCGGAACAGGTTTTCCTTCATAAACCAATTGCAGCAGATCCGTTCCGCCATCTTTGGCTTCTTCTGAAAGAACAGCAGCTTCTTCGCTTTTGATTATGGTTATATTCCAGCAGGAAGGGTGCTCAAGTATGTCAGCCGGAACGAGAGGATTCACCGTCCCTTCCCCTCTCAATGCCTCACAATCTTTATGTCTTACAAGCGATGGGCCAATCCAGTCCAGGTAACTGTTTGCAGATGCCCTGTCATACTCATTCAGGAGCCACTCTTTATGCTCAGATGCCTGCAGCCACTGATTTATTTTTTTGTCTGCACTCTTGACGGACGAAACAAGGAAAAGCTTTTCCTTCGCCCTTGTTAAAGCAACATAAAGGACCCGCATTTCTTCAGCAAGCATTTCCATTTTCTTTTTTCGTTTAAAGGCAATCTGTGGCAAAGAGGGATAAGAAATTCTTTTCTCTGCATTTACATATTTTGCGGCGAATCCAAATTCCTTATCGAGCATGTATGGCTTTTTCAGATCCATCGTATTAAAGCTGCGGGCAAGCCCTGCAATGAAAACGAAAGGAAATTCCAGCCCTTTGCTGCTGTGAATCGTCATAAGGCGGACAACATCTTCCTGCTCACCCAGAGCACGGGCAGCGCCGAGATCATCGCCTCTGTCCCGCATTCGTTCAATAAACCTTAAGAAGCGGAATAATCCTCTGAATGAAGTTGCTTCATACTGTCTTGCTCTATCGTACAATGCGCGAAGGTTTGCCTGCCTCTGTTTTCCGCCCGGCATGCCGCCGACGAAATCAAAAAACCTGGTTTCTCTGTACAGATGCCAAATCAGCTCGGAAAGAGAACCCTGGCGCGCCATCACACGCCAATCCTTAAGCTGATCAAAAAATGGCCGCACTTTTTCATATAAATCTCCTGTTTCCAGGTTTGGGTTATTCCGGCAAAAAGAAGTCAATGCTTCATAGAAAGATCCTCTTTTATTATGGATCCTGATTTGTGCAAGCTCTTCTTCGGTCAGCCCTAAAATAGGAGATCTTAGAACAGAGGCCAGCGGAATATCCTGATACGGATTATCAATCACTTTTAGAAGTGACATCATAATCGCTACTTCCGTTGCTTCAAAATAGCCGCTGGAGAGATTGGCATAAACAGGGATTCCCTGCTGTTTAAACTCCTCCATTATTTGCGGAGCCCATGTCATGGAACGAAGCAGGATGACAATATCCCTATACTTGGCAGGCCGCCCAGCTTGAGTCTTTGTGTTGTAAACTTCTTTCCGATTCTCAATGATTTCTTTTATTTTCGACGCCATAAATCTGGCTTCGAGCTGTGACTGGGCTAAATCTTCGCTGTCAAAACCCTCATCCATTGATTCAGGCTCAGGTTCGTTTTTTTCATTTCCTTCAAGGTCAATAATGGTAATTTCTACAGGGTGTTCCTGACTCTCTGAATAAGGAGCTCCTTTAACAAGCTCAGCTGCCTGATCATACTCAATTTCACCGACAGCTGCTCCCATAATTTGCTTAAAAATATAGTTGGTCCCGTGGAGAACTTCTTTACGGCTTCTGAAATTTCGCGCCAAATCAATTCTAAGCCCTGCCTCTTCACCGTCCCGGCCAAACCGTGTGTACTTACCCAAAAACAGATTAGGCTCTGCAAGGCGGAAACGGTAGATCGACTGCTTTACATCCCCTACCATGAAAAGATTCCCGTTTTCTTCTGATTCCGCTGTTACCAGCTGCAAAATAGCTTCCTGAACCATGTTGGTATCCTGATACTCATCAACCAAGACTTCTTTGAACTGAATTCTGCAGGCAAGAGCTGCTTCTGATGGCAAGAGCCTACCCTCTTCATCTGATGATGAAAGAATTTCAAGGCAATAATGCTCAAGATCGGCAAAGTCAACCAGCCCTTTTTCAGTTTTAACCTGGTCAAAGCGAATGGAAAATTCTTTAACTAACCAAACAAGCGATTCTATGTGGGGCTTCATTTCCGCCATGTCACGCAGGAAGCTTTCCTGTTTGCGGAAAAACAATTCTTCCTGCAGGCCAGTTATAATTTTCTTTGCCTGGTCCCTAAGTTTCTTTGCTTTTTCAACCAGCCCTTCATCATAAACATCTCCCTTACACATTTTGGCTCTGCCAAAAGACCATGATTGCATCGCTTCATATAGCATCGGCCACGAATCATTTTTCGCTTCAATTAGAGTATTTACAACGTGCAGATCTGCGATAAAGTTTTCTGCTCTCGGAGCCGGTCCTCCTGGAAGCTTAGTCAGCTCCAGCCCATATTCCAGCAGCTGCTTTGCCCCTTTCAGCTGAAGATCTATATCTTCCAAAAGGGAACGGACAAATGGAAGCTGTTCGAGACTGTTAACTCCGTCCACGTTATACATCTCAACAATAGAATCAAGATATTGATCAGGTGAAGGATTGGAGCGGGCAAAATCGTATAAGTCCCTAATTATATCCTGAAGCGCATTGTCACTCCTGTCATTTGTAAAAGTGTCAACAAGTGCAAAGAATGCTTCATTTCCCTCTTTACCGTATTCCTCTTCAAAAAGCTCTTCGAGTACTTCATCCCTTAAGAGCTGTGCTTCTGTTTCATCAGCGATTCGAAATCCGGGATCAATATCGGTCATGTAGTAATATTTGCGGATCATCTCTAAGCAAAATGAATGCAAAGTTGAGATGGATGCTCTGTTTAATAAGCTTACCTGCTTTCTGAGGTAGGCTGACTTCGGATCGGCATTTATCGCTTTTTCAAGAGCCTCGCCGATTCTGTGCCTCATTTCGGCTGCCGAGGCATTTGTGAAGGTCACAACAAGCAGTTCATCGACATTATTAGGATTTTCATCAGCAATAATCTTATTGATGATCCTTTCAACCAAAACAGCCGTTTTCCCTGATCCGGCTGCAGCAGCCACAAGGATATCCTGGCCCTTGGCCATAATTGCTTTCCATTGGTCATCAGTCCAGTTTGCATCTTCCGGCTTAGGCGGTATGGCCATTTTCATCGCCCTCCACCTCCTTCTTGATGATTTCAATCATGTCTTCTTTTGGCTTAGGCACAAATAATCTGTAATCATTTGTTTCAAGCGATTCGTCAAATTGGCATACAGATTTATAGGCACAAAATGTACATGGTGTTTTTTCCTTCATTTTATATGGGGCAATTTTAACATCCCCCTCTGTAATCATATTGCCAGTATTCCTATACATCTTTCTAACGTAGCGGCGCAAATAATCAAACTCCTGCTTGCTTGCCACTTTAGATCGCTTCGAAAGTGTCCCGTCTTTTTTGAATCCGGCTGAGATAATGGATGAATCGCCTGTCTCAATTGTCTGGTCCATTAACCTGATGACATTTTCATCTCCCAAAAGCAGGCCATTCATTTTAAATTTCTTATAGAGCTCCTGCTCGATATCCTCTAATGTCAGCATTTTTGAAGTGCTGACGATTGGATTATGGACATGGAAATAAAGGACTCCTGCCGGATCGGCTTCAGTCCCGATCAAAGAATTGGAATGGGCAATAATGATGTCCAGATACGTGAGCATCTGCAGAGCAATGCCATAATAAACCTCACTGACATTCAAATCCTTGGAGCTTGATTTATAGTCAATTACCCTTAAAAATGTCCCGTTTGTATCCTGAGCCTTGTCCACTCTGTCAATTCTTCCGACAAGCTCCATTTTAGACCCGTTTTTAAGAGGAAAAACAAGCGAAGGAAGTTCTCCTTTTGGACCAAACCCCAATTCAAGGCCGACTGGCGAGAATCCGCTTGATTTTGCATGCTCACTGATGACATAGGAGGCCCTGCTGATGATTTGCTCAAGCTTTCTCTTAATATAGTGATGCCTGTTCGAGCTTAAAAGAATTTCATTTTGCAGTTTAGGAGCAAGCATTTCAACTGCTTCTTTTGCGAGGATCTCACACTGTTCCCTCGTCATATCTGTCCATGAAAGCTTATGAGTCATAACTGTTTCTGCGATAAATTTTAAAGCAGCATGGAATAAATCCCCGATATCCGGCGCTTCCAGGCGGTATACCTGTCTTTCCCGCAGCCGTAGTCCATGCTGTGCAAAATGGGAAAATGGACAGCTATGGAATAATTCCATCCTGGAAACACTCGCCTGAATATGATCGCCATACAATTCTTTACTGATGTCTTCGCCAAGCTGAAGTGTCCGGTTTTCATAATTCAGGCTGGAAAGAACCTTTAATGCCGACCTTCTCCACTGCTCATTATTAAGATAGAAGTTATAAACATCCCACCACAGGTCATAGATTGGATAGCTGCGTTTTTTCAGCTGAAGCTGAGAAGTTAAATACGAAAGTGCTGTATTAAGATTATCTGCATATTCCAGCTGCTCCGTTTCCGGCAGCTCTGCCGGATCCGACATGAAGGAATGCTGCCTGCAATCAGGGAATAAATCTCCCAATCTCTTAATATAAGGAGAAGGCATAAGGGCTTTACCTTCTTCATTTGCCAGCGGATAACTGATAAAAAGTTTTTCTGATGGAGTGACAAACGCTTTATAGGCTATGAATTCTTCATCCAGAAGTCGTGTACGGCTTCCCGGCGCCAGTTTCATTCCGTTTGTGTTCAGAATTTCTCTGTCGTCATCCGCCAGCACACCGTCCTCTGAGAATTTGGCAGGAATTACTCCTTCATTCAGACCAATGACAAAGGCAGCTTTAATATCAGTTAGTCTTGATCTTTCCAAATCGGCCGCCATGACCTGATCGATGGCAGGCGGAACAAGCGTAAATCGCAGCGACTCCAGACCGGCATCCAGAACGGAAGCAAAGCGCTTAAGCGTCACTTCTTCTTCACCAAGCATTTCTACATACTGATCCAGAAGCTCCATAATAGCATTCCATGCTTGTCCATGTTCCCTTGATCTAACAAGGTTCCCTTTTCCCTCTTCAGCAGATTTCCACTTTTCAATCTTCACAGGCACATCCAATTCTTCCAGATACAAAAATAAAGCTTCACAATAGCCGCGGCCATCAGCAGCCTTTTTCAAGCGCCTGTGCAGCCTTAGTATTGGGCCTGTAATCATTTCGCGCAAATCACTTAACTCATCTTCTATTTTCTTCTCGGCATCTGTCTGGGCAACCGCTTCAAACTCCAGCCCCCTGATTCTCCTGTATATCCATCTCTTCTTCTTCGTCCATTTGTCCCCTTGAATGCCATAGGCAAGAACATAGTTCTCAAGTCTGTCCATTTGCTCACGAAGCTTGCCTGCGTTTAACTTGGATGGAAATATCAGCTCCGTTTTTACTGCCCTGAAGATTGGTTCATATCGCCAATTCCCATTGATAATTTCAAGAGTTGACCTAATTAACTCCACGAGTGGATGATTCAGCATAGTTCTTTTTTGGTCAATAAAAAATGGGATTTCATAGTCATGGAACACTGTTTCAATCATGTCATGATAATCCTGTCCGTTTCTTGCAAGTACTGCAATATCACGATAGCGATAGCCATCTGTGCGAATAAGCTTATTTATTTTCCTGGCAACGCCCTCGATTTCAGCCCGCCTGTTAGCAGCATGTCCGATGTGAATGTCTGCTTCCCCTGGAAGTGCCTCAGCAGGCCTGCTGTCAAAATATGCCTCAAGATGCTTAAGAGAATGGCTGCTCCACCTTTTTTGCTCAGTAAGGACCAGTTCTTCAACACCCAGACTGTTGCGTGAAGCCATTTCTTTGATTGTCTGATAGTTTTCTCCCGCCATTCTGAATAAATGAAGATCTTCAGGAGCACTATGTTTAAACGGCTGGTCAAGCGTCAGTGTAATAGTTACGTTTTTACACTGCTTCATCAGCTGTTCAACAATCGAATATTCCTGTGGTGTAAAGCTGTAAAAGCCATCTATATAAACCTCGGCATTTTTTAGATACTCCGAATGGGAGGCTTTTTCAGCAAGCAGGCGGAAATAATCTTCTGAATCTGTATATTTGCCGGCAAGGGATTCTTCAAAATTTTTATAGATTAACTCAAGATCATGCAGCTTGTCCTGAAGTGCCTTATTCGATTTCCCTGATCCTGAGAGCTGCTTCTGCCTTTCAGCCAGTTCATCGGGAGCTACACAATAACGTTTGAATTCAGTCATCATTTGTTCAATTTGCTGAATAAAACCATTTTTATCTGCAGCCCTCTGGAAAAGCTTCAGTTCATCCTTTTTATCTTCGATGATTTTGCGGATTAGCATGCTGATGCCAACACTGTTAAGATGGTATCTGCTCATGCCTCCTGTTTCCTGAAGAATTCTCCAGGCAAGGCGCGTAAAAGAATATACCTGGCTTCGTATCATTCCGCCAAGGCCTGGCGTGGTAATTAATTTATATTCTGAAAGGAACGTCATTTGTTCCGGAACTAAATAAATGATTGGATCTCCATCCGGATTAAACCGCAGTTCATCGCGGATTTCATTAAGGCAGTATTCCGTTTTGCCGCTTCCGGACCGGCCTATCAATAAACGTACGGTCATATTTTTCCTCCTTAAAAAAGCTCTCTCTCTATCATTATTTTATCATATCAGCTGTTCAATTTTTTGTATGGGGTTCTTCAAAATTGTGGAAATGACAACTTTCCTATAGGGGGTTTCGTGCATAAAGTATATCGGCAGGTGATAAGGATGATTTCAAAACAGATCCTGACTGCAACGTCAGTCATTTTGACAGTTACAGGAATTTTCGTGGCCAGCAGCATTTATACACTAATCCCTATTTACGGGGACATTGCTGACTCATTTAAAGTAAATGAAAATTATATTGTCGGCGGGGGAAGCCTTTTTGCATTTTTTTATGCAGCCGGCCTGCTATTCTTTGGCCCTGCTTCAGATACATTTGGCAGGCGCAGAATTATTATTACGGGTTTGTTTGCTTCTGCTTTGTCCACTTGTGCCGTCGGGCTCTCTCCTAATGTAGAGACTCTCTATATAACCAGGTCGATTCAGGGTCTGACTCTTGGGAGCTTTGCTCCTGTTGCCTTCGCTTATTCTTTTGATCTTTTTCAGCCCAGGAGCCGCACCCTGCTGCTTGTTTTTATCAATACAGGATTCCTTGTCGCCGGAATTCTTGGACAGCTGATCAGTTCGACAATTACTTTTTATTTTAAATGGAACTATGCTTTTTATTTCTTTGCGTTTTGCTATTTTATTCTTTTCCTTGTATCGTATAAAATACTTCCAGGCACTTCTCCTCCTTCCAAATCAGGGGTTCCCGTTATTTCTATTATGAAAAAACTATTAATCAACGGAAACCTGCTCCAAAGCTATGCTATTACCTTTACTTTGCTGTTTACCTTTGTAGCTTTTTACGATGCAATAGGAAGGAATTTCAAGGGAACCATGGAGGAGCTGTTCACATTAAGAGCTGTGGGACTAATCGGGGCGCTGCTGTCCCTCTTTACGGGAAAATTAATTGAGCGGATTGGTGCCCATTCGACATTAAAGCTTGGTTTACTTTTAGGAATCTTCAGCATCATTAATATGTTTTTCTTCAGCAGCACTATTGCCTTAATGGCTATTTCTATAATGTTCGTGGCTTCCATATCTCTTCTTGTTCCCACTGTTATCACACTGATTGGCATGATTGCAGGGGCTGATCGTGCAAAAGCGCTTTCTCTCTATTCTTTTTTTCTATTAACTGGAGCAAGCCTTGCCCCGCCGGCAGTCATGATACTTGAATATCATTATGTACTGTATCTGCTTCTTGCCTTTTTCCTGACGAATATCATTCTTAGCTATTTCTTGTCAAAAGAAATTATTTTTGTCAGTCAGCCAGAATAAATCTTGTAAAGCGCGGAATCATTCCGCGCTTCTTCACTCTTTCCACTCCTTTCTCAGGAGCCCGTACAGATACATATCATGCCGTTTTCCATCGCGCTCAAGAAACTCTCTATAGCAGCCTTCTCTCTGGAATCCAAGACTTTCATAAAAAGTTTTTGCTCTAGTATTATAGGAAAATACAGTAAGCTGAAGCCTATACAGATTAAGCTCCATAAAAGCATAGCGAATCAGGCATTGCATGGCTTCCTTTCCGTACCCTTTTCCCCATTCGGTTTCATCTGCAATGGCAATGGTGATCCAGCCTGTTCTGTGGGGCCATAAAATGCCGTTTAACTCTGCATAGCCTATCAGTTCATTTGCTTCTTTTAACCTGAGCGAGAATCTGAAGGTGTCTTGCGGACATTCATCAAGCCATTTCTTAATTTCCGTTTCCTGTTTGGGTTTTACCGGCAGAGCATCCAGGTTTCGCATGATTTTTTCGTCTGCATGCCACTGGATTATCTTTTTAATATCTTCCTCAATAAACGACCCCAGAATGATACTCTTTCCAGACAATATCGTACTGCTTATCACTTTCTTCACCCCCGGAAAAATCAATTATGCTGAAGATGGTTTCCACTTATTTCGGATAAATAAAGAGCTCCCGAAGGAACTCTTTATTCGTACGTTTCCACAAATACTGTGGCTCCCATCCCGCCTCCGACACATAGAGAAGCTATTCCTTTATGGCCGCCTCTTCTTTTTAATTCATGAACGAGACTCACAACAAGACGCGCACCGGTACATCCAATAGGGTGTCCCAGGCTGATTCCGCTTCCATTTACATTCACTTTGTCCCGGTTTAAGCCTAACTCTTTCTCCACCGCCAAATATTGGGCTGCAAAAGCCTCATTGACCTCAATCAAGTCTGCATCATCAAGCGACCAGCTGACATTAGCAAGGCCTTTTTTGACTGCCGGCACAGGCCCTCTTCCCATTACCTTTGGATCTACTCCTGCCACGGAGAATCCAGCAATCTTTGCCAGAGGCTTCAGTCCCTTTTCCAGAGCCAGTTCTTCCGGCATCAGGACAAGTGCTGCTCCGCCGTCATTCAGGCTTGATGCATTTCCTGCTGTAACGGAGCCGCCCTTTCTAAAGACAGGCTTCAAGCTTCGCAGCTTTTCGGCTGTTAAATCTGCACGCGGGTTTTCATCTTTTGTAACAGTTACTTCCCCTTTCCTGCTTTTCATAATAATTGGAACGATCTGCGAATCAAAGTAACCGTTTTCAATCGCGTGCAAGGCTCTCTTATGGCTAAGCAAGGCCGCTTCATCTTGTTCTTCTCTTGTAATGGCATGAATTTCTGCCAGGTTTTCTGCCGTTTCCCCCATCATAATATGATGGATTGGATCTTCGAGAATTTCCCATACGGTGTCGGTTACTTGCCCATGCTGCATGCGGGCGCCCCAGCGATGCTGTTTTAATACATAAGGGCTGGAGCTCATGGCTTCCACTCCTCCAGCAATCACGATATCTGACATCCCTGATTGAATCTGCAGCGCTGCAGAAATAATTGCCTGCATACCGGATGCACACTGCCTCTGGACTGTGAACCCTGTTGTTGTTTCATCAAAGCCTGCAAGCAAAGCTGCTGTTCTTGCTGTATTCGGTTCATCTGTACGCTGAATGCAGTGTCCCAAAATCACTTCATCCACCTCATTGCTCTGCAGGCCGCTTCTCTCGGCAGCTTCTTTTAATACAGGCACAATCAAATCTGTCGGCAGAAGATCCTTAAACGCTCCGCCAAACGTTCCAACTGGTGTTCTGACTGCTGATGTTATTACAACATTTCTCATCTTTTCCACCTCATTAATCTTCTGATTATCAAGCACGCGCTCGAAGTCAGATCATTACATCATGATTCCGCCATCTACATGAAGGACCGTGCCATTCACATAATCCGATTCATCGGAAGCTAGAAACAGGTATGCATTCGCAATATCTTCCGGTTTTCCAAGTCTGCCCAGCGGAACCATACCCTGCATTTGGCCAATAACCTTTTCCGGTACTTTTGCTGTCATACCGGTAGAGATGAATCCTGGGGCAACGGCATTTACGTTAATTCCCTTTCTGCCGAGTTCCTTTGCCCATGTTTTGGTCATTCCCACTACACCAGCTTTGGCTGCCGCATAGTTTGTCTGTCCGATATTCCCATAGACTCCCGAAACAGAGGACGTATTGATTATTTTTCCGCTTCCCTGTTCCAGCATGAATGGAAGCACTGCTTGTGTACAATGGAAGACACCTGCCAGATTCACGTCCATAACTGCCTGAAAATCGTCTGCAGCTAGCTTTGACAGCATCCCGTCCCTTGTTATTCCTGCATTATTGATAAGGATGTCAATTTTTCCAAATGCCGCTTTTACAGCTTCCGCCATACTGTCTATGCTTTGCCTGTCCGCGACATTAACCTGAAAAAACTCAACCTTAAGACCTTTTTCCTTCAGCTCTTGAGCCCTGGTAATTCCCATGTCTGCATCATAATCAGCCATTGCTACCACCGCTCCTTCACTTGCAAACTTTTCGGCCGCAGCCAGACCAATTCCATTCGCCGCACCAGTAATTATGGCGACTTTATCCTTCAGCCTCATCAATTGCACCTCCATGATATATTTAAATATTCCGACATCAGATACTGAAACGGATCCTTTGACGTGTACAAAAGCTATTATTCGACAAAGCCTGCAGTTTCTCCTGTGTCCTCTGCAATATATTCTCATTGTTTAAAAAGCTATCCCAGTCTTCTAAAGGAACTCATGGTAATTTTTTGAATCGGTTTAATCGCAGCCAAAAAAGGCTAAGAAATATAAAACAAAAGGACAGCAAAATTGAAAGGAGCATTTATCATGAAAGTTGTTTATGGCTTGATGGCTCAAAACGGAGATGCCCAGGAGCTGTTATGGGATTTGGGATTTTGGGAAAGTGAAGAATCCGCAATGGAATATTTAAATGCCGAAATGGCCAATACACGCGGAATTACCGTAGAGCCCATTACTATTAATGACGCTATCCCAATTCCACCAGAGGAAATGGAAGAAGAAAAAATGGTTGCCTGCTCCCTTTGCGGAATTGAATACAATCGTGAAGATGTTAATATGACTGACTATGATGAAAACGTATGTGTAAACTGCGAACCTGAATATAGGAATAATCCCAACTTGCATGTTAGCTGAGATGTCTTGCCTTCAATAAGAAAAGCACAAGCGCCTTGCCCTCCACCTACACCTCGAAGGGGTATGCTGCTTGGACTAGCCAGTTTAAAATAAAAGGACTCGAATAATTGATATTATCGAGTCCCTTTTTCACAAAATAAGTTTGTTTAGAATGACGCATCCATTTCATCAAGCGGCCAATAGCGCAGGTTTACTTTTCCTACAACCTGGCCGGCTGAAATAAATCCAAAATGCCGGCTGTCCCAGCTTCCGAGGCGATTATCTCCCATAACAAATAGTTTTCCATCCGGAACCGTTTCGGTGCCCGTCATCTCCAAGAGTGTGAAATCACCTGTCAGTTTGCCTCCTAATGTTTCTTTCCGGTATTTCTCCAAGTAAGGCTCATCCACTTTTTTGCCATTTATAAATAGTTCATCATTGCGGTATTCGATTTCATCCCCTGGCATCCCTATAATTCTTTTTACAAAATCCTCTTCATCATTATGATGAAAGACAATTACATCAAAGCGCTCTAAATCGCTGACCTGATAGCCGATTTTATTGACAATCAGCTTATTTCCATCCTGAAGGGTGGGCATCATGGATTCACCTTCCACAACATAATTAGAGAAGAAAAAAGTCCGTATAAAAGCAAAGATAATGATGCCAATTGCAAAAGCCTTCAGCCATTCCGCTCCCTCTTTTCTCAATCCTTCCTTCACATTTCATCTCCCCAATACTTATGCATTCAATGCTTTTTATTCCCGGGATCTTTTTCTACGCTCATATTCATCTTTATTTCAATGATTTTGCCGACATACCAAAGAATGAAAATGACCAATGCAACAATGGCTGTCCGAATTGGCTGTGTTACTAATGATTTGATATCATATCCGACAAAGCTTATTGTAAAAATCATCACTATTTTGCCACTCAGGACTGCCAGCATGTATTGAGCAATGCTGATATTTGAAAGCCCCGCGACAATATTTACAACTGCCGAAGGAGTAAACGGAAAACAGAGCAGGATGAACAATGGCCCAAACCCATGCTTTTCCACCCATTTCATAAGCTTCTGTACCTGCTTATGCTTCTTCAAAAAACGGAGTAATCGTTTTTGGCCATACTTCCTGACCAGCAGGAAAACGAGCAGCGCTCCTGCCACCGCGCCGAGCCAGGAGTATAAGAAACCCAGCCAGAGACCAAATGCACTCGCATTTGCCATAACAAACAAAACCAGGGGCAGAAAAGGCAAAAATGCTTCTAGCATTGGAAGCAGAATACCGGGAAGCGGCCCAAATGAACGATATTCCCGAATTAAATCCATTATATGATCCAATGTAAACCAATCTTTGAACAGTTCAAAATCCATTTAGTATCTCCTTGTCCAATATGCAGCAAAGTCCTATTCGTTTGATTTCACAAAAGGGAAGTTTCCCCTAGTTTTACCACTTCCCCTTTTATTGTACACCTAATCCGCCAAAAACAGTGTTTCTAACTTTTTATTTCGAAAGAAACTCATGGATTGCCGCTTTGTTCGCCTCTTTATCTATTCCTAAAACAGCAGCACCATTAATTCTCTGGTTTTCAAATGTTCCATCAACAGGAACACGAAGAGTCTCTACATTCCTGTTATCCTTAGATAAGAAATCTTTCCCAATATACAGAATATCGCCCGTATTCATATTCGTATTTACAAAAGGAGTTACCACCCCGATGAGTTTTGGAAGCTTTGTAATGGTCTGAAGGCTTGTAAACTGGCTTGCTACTTCTTTCATTACCTTCTGCTGGCGTTCTACTCTCCCAAAATCCCCTACCGCATCCTGCCTGAATCTGACATACCCAAGGAGATGCTCTCCATCAAGACGCTGCAGGCCCGGTTCCAAAGTAACACCGATATTGGCAGACATTCTTTTTTCCACATCAATTTCTACCCCTCTTGGAAAAGCTTCATCGATTAAATGAACAAAGCCTTCGAAATCAACAATTGAGTAATATTTTATATCTATATCAAAGTTTTCCTTAATCGTCTGCCTTAATAACTCTGGCCCGCCATAAGCAAGAGCTGAATTTATTCTGTTTTGTCCATGGCCCGGTATGTCCACGTACATATCTCTCATAAAGGAAATAAGTTTATATGTGCCCTTCTCAGGATGATATTGGGCAACCATAATTGTATCTGCCCTTGATTTCTCCTCTCCCCTTGCATCACTTCCAAGGATCAGGATATTCGTTCCTCCATATTTATCTTTTTCACCATTAAATTCAAATTCTTCTGTCTGTATATTTGCCTCTCCCTCTGTCTGGGAAACGCCTTGCTTGAATTGGAAATACGAATAGCCAAGGGTTCCTGCAATCAGGAGAAACAGGACTAAGAGGACGGATTTCCATTTCCATTTACTTTTCTTTTTTTTCTTTTCATATCTATCTGATCTCATAAAAATAATTCCTTTCTTTGCAGTAAAATTATGATTCTGCGGCACAGGTATGAAATACCTTCAAATATATGACTGCGGTTTCCATAAAAAAGTTTCGATATCACTGCTGGTATATCCTGTATACCCTTATATTTTGCAGATGAATTGGATTCGTTGCAATTTATTTTAAATATTTTCTGTATGCTGTATGAAAACTGATTTCATTGATATATCGGCGATTTTGATGTTACTTTACAGCTTTATTAGAAAAGCGGAAGCGCCTTGCCCACCCCCGACAAGCACAAGTCGAGCCTCACTAAAAGGCGTCCTTTGCCTTTTGGGAGGATCGGCTTGTGACCTCGAGGGGGTAGGCGCTGGAGCTAAACAGCTCTCGAAGTACAAAGATATAAATTTTGATATTATCAAAAAACCGCAAACCCGAAGGCCTGCGGTAACTTTTTTATAGATATTCATCAAACCAGCCGGCAATGTAATTCAGACGGCTGATTCTTAAATTCGGTTTTCCGCTTCTGGAAAGCTCATGGTTGGCTTCAGGGAACCGCACAAATTTTGCTGTTCTCTTCCGATGCTTTAAGGCAATGAATAATTGCTCTGCCTGCTCAATTGGACAGCGATAATCTTTTTCGCTGTGCAGAATCAGCAGGGGTGTATTCATATCATTCACATAAGCAAGCGGCGAATGTTTCCAAAGCTTTACTACATCATTCAAATCACTCTTGATTTGCCAATCAGTAAAATAGTAGCCGATATCACTTACTCCATAAAAGCTGATCCAGTTGGAGATGGATCGCTGAGTGACTGCTGCCTTAAAGCGGCTGGTGTGTCCAATAATCCAGTTGGTCATAAAGCCGCCATAGCTTCCTCCCGTTACGCCAAGCCGGTCTTTATCAATAAAATCGAAGTTTTCCAGCGCGTAATCGACTGCATCCATAATATCTTCATAATCCTTGCCACCGTAATCTCCTCTTACAGCGTCTACAAAATGCTGGCCATATCCATGGCTTCCCCGTGGATTGATAAATAAGACCGCATAGCCTTTTGCTGCGAGACATTGAAATTCGTGGAAATAAGAATTGGCATACATGGCATGAGGCCCGCCATGGATTTCGAGCACAAGCGGTGCTTTTTCGCTATCTTTCAGATGGACTGGTTTCATGATCCAGCCATGCAGGTCCCAATTATCCGAAGATTTAAACTGAATTGGCTCAGCATCTGCCAGTTCAACTCCGTTCATGAACTCTTCATTCACTTTTGTGAGCTGTTTTAATTCCCCTGAAGGGACATCAAGCAAAAATAAATCCCCTGGATTTGAGGGCTTGCTAATGGCTACAACAGCTTTATTGATACTTCCTCCTGTTGTCAATCCATATACATGCTGCTGATCCAGCAGCGCAGGATATAATTCCCCATCTAAAGAGCCATAATAAACAACTGTATTGCCATGATCAGTTGCCAGGAAATAAAAGCTTCTGCTGTCCTCTGCCCAAAGAATTCCCGGTGTTACTGCACCCTGCTGGAAATCCCCGATGGCATAATCACCAGCCAATATATCTGATTCTGCAGTCAGGCACTGCAGATTTCCAAATTCGAGATTATACACCCAGACCTTTGTATGCGTAGCATTTTCGTATTCCCTTTCATGCCCGAACAATCCTATGTATTTTCCATCCGGCGACCATGTGGCGCTTCCAAAATAACCTTTTCCATTTGTGACCCTTTTCATGTCTTTTGTTTCAACATGGATGATATACACATCGCTTAGAAAAGAGAAATCTTTGTCTTCACTTAAATCTGCCGTAACAGCAATCCATTTTCCATCAGGTGACCAGTCCTGCAATTGGTAGTCATGTTCTCCGGATGTCAGCTGTTCCATACCGCCAGTTTCAATATCTATTAATGCAACCTGGCTGTACCTTCCGCCCCAAAAACCCTGGGCGTCTGATTTATGCTTCATTTTTTCAATTTCAAGCGGAACGGGCTTGTCTTCCTGTTTTTCCTGATTTTCCTTTGTTTCTGCATCTTCACCAGGTTTTATTGAAAGATTGAAAACAATCTTCTTCCCATCAGGTGACCAAACAGGATTTGAAGCGCCATTTGCACAGTGTGTCAGCTGTCTGGCTTCTCCGCCTGCTTTGCTCATCACATAAATCTGTGATTTTCCGTCTCTGTCGGATACAAATGCGATTGACTCCCCATCAGGAGACCAGCGGGGTGAATGATTACGGTGCTTGCCGTAAGTCCACTGAACCGGCATATTGCTTTCAATTGTATTTAAGTAAAAAATATTTGAACTATATGTATTTTCCTCATCAAGCATTCTGGTCTCAATAAAAGCTAAGTCATTTCCATTCAAGGATAGCTGCGGATCAGCTACAGATTTTAACTGATAAAGGTCTTCCGGTTTAATTGTTCTTTTTTGCGTCATTGATTCCATCCTTCCTAACTGTGCTGCTCTACTTATTTCGACATCAGAAATAAAATCCCTTCTCAATAAGCTGCTGGCTGAAACTTTTTTTAATTATTGGAAATGATGAAACATAACAGCGTTTCGACAAATATAGGCTCTTGCAAGAAAAAACATTCCTTTGTAAAATTAAATAAGAACACTTGTTCTGTAATACTAACAGGATACTATTGATTAAGGGAGCAGAAAGAATATGACCAGAATTCCTGAGGAAGACCGTAATATCATGGAGCAGGCTATTTATTTGCCAATGGTGCTAACCATTTTAAATCGGGACTCCATCGTCATTAATAAAAGCCCGTTTAAACTAAAACAGCCTTATCTTGATTTGGTTGAAGAAACAATGAAGGTCATTCAAAGTGAACTTTCTGAGGTAAAACGCTATATGAATAAACACCAGCTAAAGGTACAGGAAATAAAGAGAGATGAGGCATTTACTATGTTCATGTTCCTTTACAAAGGATATGAGGAGCACCATAATTACTTTAACCCCCGCATCCGCAATAAAGTCCAGGAGCTGATGACATATTATCTTATTAAAAAACCTATGCCTGGGCCAGGAAAAAACCTGAAGGCAAATTAATATTTGTAATAGGAAAAGCCTGCAGCTAATAAGGTAATATACACACGGAAAACAGAAGCATGAAATTCCGCATGCTTCTTAGTTATCCTTTCCCTTCTCTATTGGTAGGCTCCAGTTCTCTCCGAAGCATTCATTATTTTGGAACCATTCACAAAGTACAGTGCTTTTCTCTCTGAATCTTCTATCCTTCTTATCAATGTCGTTTTTAGTAAAGCTGTTCTGAGCACCTGATTATTAAGAGTAGTATAAGATACTGGAATGATGAAGCTTTGCTTATTCTTAAAAACCACTTGAGTATGTGCGTTTTCCGCTCGCTTGAAATAATTGATGTGATCCAATGCAATCCAGATACATTCAGGATTGTTTGGAGAGGCCGTCGGGAAAAAATAAATGAAATTTGTGGGGTCGATCGTTATCGGAGCTTTATGGGTAATGCCGGTTAATTGGCGTGTCCCCTCTTTTCTGCCTTCATAGCTTGATCCAAAATATCTGCAGCTGCTTTTAATTATATCGACCGGCTTAAAAGGGGAAGTCACCTCATCATCAAGCTCCCAGATTTGTGAATAAACTTTTAGCCCATAAGAAAGGGGTTTGATAATCATTGTATTTGGATTGACTTCATACTCTTCGATCATTTGGGTATTATGGCTCATATGTTTTCATCTCCTTTTCTATTCCGCTTCCGCTTTTCCATATTAACACCAATTTATCTAAAAATTACTAATTTATTCAATAGTTTTTAAATTGTTCACAATTTCGACATTCTGAAAATATTTTCTAAAAATTTAAAAAACTCAGTTGAATATTCAGAGGCAATTCCATATAATATTAAAAAGCTCAGGAGTGATTTCCATGAAGGAAAAATCATACACCGAATTAATGAAAACCAGTGGGCTGAAACGGAAAAACCATAAGGATTCTTTTGTTCTTGATCTTTATATTGATATGCTTGTTTCCGAGATTCTGCTGAATACTGAAAAAGAAAAGCTGATGAAAAAAATAGACGCAGCCATTGATGAAGGAAATAAACCTTCATTTATGCATTTATCGAAGCAGTACAAAGAACTTTCCAAACGTTTTGGCACTTAGTATACTAGCTTGCCCCCGCCAATCAGCGGGGTATTTTATTTTAACAAGGCAGGAGAAAATTAATGGACAGCAGGCATTTATTTTTAATGGGCGGAAGCCCTCCATTCGGGCAAAGGCTTGGAAAAAAGTTTACAGAGCTGGCTTCCGGAGCGGCTGGCAAAATAGCTATACTCTTTTTGGAAAGGGAAGGCTGGGAAGGCTATATGAATAAGTATACTGCTGGCTTAACTCAAAATGGCGCAAGGAATTTCTGTTATCTGCCGCTTTCCCCTGCACCATCAGAATCTTTTCTTCAAGAATTGGGGTCCTGTTCCGGCATCATCATTGGAGGCGGTGAAACGGAAAAATACAGAAGTTTTATTGTGGATACTGAAGTGGGAGAATACATTGGCAAAATGTACATGAACGGTATTCCTGTAGCAGGTTTTTCGGCAGGTGCCCTAATCATCCCGGAGCATTGCATAATTCCCCCTATTGATACACCTGAAAAACAGCATCTCTTTCTGAAAGGTGTCGGTTTAATCAGGGATTGTGTCATAAGTGTCCATTTCATTAAATGGAATGAAGGGGAAAATTTAAAGAGGGCAGCCGGGAAAACCAATGCCAAGACTGGTTATGGAATTGATGATGATGCAGGCATTTATTTTTATAATGAAATACAGACTGATATTGAAGGCCGCATACATATTTATAAGAATGAAACGTAAAAAAGCAAGCCGCATGGCCTGCTTTTCTCTCATATTATTGTCAAATCAGTCTGCCGCCTGCTTCCGTTCTTTTTGCCTCTGTTCCATTTCAAATTCTTCAAGCATGGAAATACGCTCCAGCATGGTTGGATGTCCATACCGGAATATTTTTACGAGAAGCGGCGGATTAACCTGGCTTAAACCGGCACGTGTCAGCTCCTGAAATGTTTCTATTGCTGCTTTTGAGTCCTTCGTCATTTCGATGGCATAATGGTCTGCCCTTGTTTCCTGATACCGTGAAACAAGATTGGATAAAGGGCTTGAAATAAAGAGCAGCATCGAAAGAATCATCAAAAACAGCGGCAGGGACCGAATATCATTTACCGCAGGAATTTTTAGCGCCCTTCCCCATTTATCGACTGCTTTCTCCATTAATTTGGCTGTCAAATAAAGTCCCAGCAGGGAAAGCAGCAGGTAACCGCCAATTCCGATGTATATATGCTTTTCCACGTAGTGGGCCATTTCATGTGCCATAATAAACAGGATCTGATCTTCAGTTAATTTATTCAGTGTTGTATCCCAAAGAACAATTCTTGAATTTGATCCGATACCTGTCACATATGCATTCAGCGCATTCGTTTTCTCTGCCATATCGACTTCAAAGACATGTTCCGCCGGTATTTTAGCCTGACTGGCCAAATCAAGAATTTTTGTTTCAAGTTCCTTGTTTTTCAAAGGATAGAAATCATTATACAAAGGGTCAATGACAACCGGCTGCAGGAACATCATAAATAAGGTAAATGGAACAGACAATAGCCAGGCATAAAGCCACCATCTCTTCCTGCTCTTATTAATCAGCCAGTACAGTACAGACACAATGAGAACCATCATTCCATAATTAACCCAAAAATCAATGAGCTCATCTTTCATCCATCCGCTGAAGCTCTGAGTTGAAATATTATACGTTTTTGAAAGTGAAAAGCTGATATAGCTTAATGGCATCGTGGCGATAAACGCGAAAAAAGAAAGCCAAATCAAATAGATCGCCGTTTGCAGGAATTTATAAGGCGCAGTCTGCTCAGCCCACTTCTTAAAAGCCTTCGATAAGCCAAATAAAAGAATGAATAAATAGAAAATCCACTCAAAAGGTGTAGAAATAAAAAACAGCAGGTTTCTTATTTTAGAATATTCCTCACTGAGCATCAGTTCCCTGCCGTTCAGGAAAGTTGCCGGATCTGCACGTGAGCCTTCATACTCAAACGGCAGACTGCTGTCAGCAAAATAGAATAAATACCAATAAAAAAATAAACCGTATACGAAAAAGGCCAGCGCCCCGTAAAAGCCTAATTTCCGCGCCATCTGATCCCCCCTTATGGTACAACCTTTCTATATTTAGTTTAGTATAAAAATCTGTAATTAGAACTATTTTGGCGGGACAATCATTAATTAAAAGTTATAAGCCTATTCCAGCAGTTCTATTGAAAAAACCGGTTCTAGGAGGAACCGGCTAAAGAACATCAATAATAATCTTTTCTAAAACAAGAAAGAATATACAGATAACAGAGCAATTGATCCTAATACAACAACAATCACATTTGCACCTAAAAAGGCTGCGAGAAAAGCAGCGGCTGCCCCGAGCAGCCCAAACCAAATATCTTCATTTATAAACAGAATGCCTGGAAAAATGAGTGCCCCTAATGTCGCATACGGCACATTCTTTAATATCCCCTGAACAAATCCGGGAAGCTCCTTCCCCTTAAAAAGCATAAAAGGCAGCAGCCTTGGGATATAAGTAACTGCTGCCATCCCAACAATCATCCACACGATATGGCTACTCATGCCCCTGCCCCCTGTGCCTGTTTTTTACACTTTCAATCCATTCTACTATTACAGCCGATAAAAGCGTAGACAGTACAATTGCCCAGCCTGTCGATAGTGTATTAGTCAAAGTGAAAATTGTGTTAAAACACGCTGCAAGTATCGCAAGAAATACAATTTTTGCACTCTTTTTCATAGACGGGACGAGAAGGCCGACAAACATGGCATAAAGAGCAACAGACATGCTTTCCTGCAAGGTTTGCGGAAGGCTCGCACCAATAAGGTGCCCAAGCCCCGAGCAAATGACCCAGCTTGCATAGGAAACCGAGATAAGCCCAAGCATATAACCGCTTGTTACCTTTTCTTCACGTACTGCTGCAACTGAGAAAGTTTCGTCCGTAATCCCAAATGATAAAATTACCTTGTTAGCAGCCTGTTCATCATCCCACTTTTCATTAAGAGAGGTAGACATTAAGAAGTGCCTGATATTCACAATAAAAGTTGTCAAAACAATTTCAAATAGTCCCGTTCCCAATGAAAGAAGGCTCAGGGATATGTACTGTGCCGCCCCGGCAAATACAAGCAAACTCATTAAAGCTGTTTCACCAATTGAAAGACCAGTTGTTTTGGCGAGCAGCCCAAATGTTAAAGCGATGGGTGCATATCCTATCGCAATGCTGATTCCCGACTGCACCCCTTTCTTATATTCCCCGGAAGGCTTGCCGACTGCAAGTTCTGCCATAATGCTCACCGCCTTAAAAACTATAATACTAGGCCTGAAAATTATACTATAATAGACTTAATATTGATGAATGATGCTTTGATATAATATATTATACATTCGTGCGTTATATTACACAATAAGTTTGGAGGATATAATGGAGAATATTCAAAAAAGTATTGGGGAAAACCTAAGGAATATTCGAAAAACAAGAGGCTGCAGCCTGGATGCTGCGGCAGAAATAACCGGGGTCAGCAAGGCGATGCTGGGGCAGATTGAGCGGGGGGAATCCAACCCGACTGTCACCACCCTTTGGAAAATCGCGAGCGGCCTTCAAGTTTCATTTTCCTCACTTATTCATGAGGAACCATCAGATGTCCAATTCATAGAATTGAAGACTCTAACTCCAATAATGGAGAGCAGCAACTACAGGGTTTACCCCGTGTTCCCTTTTGACCCCCGCAAGAAATTCGAGATCTTCACAGTCGAAATTGAACCGGGCTGCCAGCATACATCTGATAAACATAATGAGGGTGTTGAAGAATATATCACTGTCATGTCCGGAACGCTTGAAATGGAGATCGGAGACCAGCGAATCACTGTCCGCCCCGGCAATTCAATAAAATTCTCAGCAAATAAAGCGCATACGTATAAAAATCTCGGAGACGAATTGATTCGCTACCAGGCAGTCATGTATTATCCATGAAAAAGTTGGCATATCGCTGCGGGCGGTATGCTTTTTTATTGAAATATTTACAAAACAAACAAGCCGGACAAAGCCAAAAGCCTTTGTCCGGTCTCCCTTTAGATTAATACAGCCTTATCGCTGCTCATTTTCTCTCCGCGGATTTTTTGGAATTCTTCAAGCAGTTTTTCTACAGTCAAATCTTTCTTTTGGTCTTCATTTGTTTCAAAAATGATTTGGCCCTTGTCCATCATGATCAGCCTATTTCCCAGGTCAAGTGCCTGCTGCATATTGTGGGTCACCATTAATGTGGTAAGTTTATATGTTTCCACAATCTCTTTCGTAAGGCTGGTAATCAATTCTGCACGAGCCGGGTCCAAGGCAGCGGTATGTTCGTCCAAAAGCAATATTTTAGGCTCTGTAAAAGTCGCCATCAACAGGGATAATGCCTGCCTCTCCCCGCCTGACAGCAGTCCGACTTTCGCTGAAAGCCTGTTTTCCAATCCAAGGTGCAGCATTTCCAGCTTTTCCCGGAAAAAGTCGCGGCGTTTCTTGGAAACTCCTTTGCGAAGGCCGCGTGCCATAGTTCTCGAATAAGCAATGGCCAGATTTTCCTCTATCGTCATGGAAGGGGCTGTTCCCGCCATCGGATCCTGGAAAACGCGTCCAATCAGCCTGGATCTTTTATGTTCCTTCACAAGAGTGACATCAGTGCCATCAACCAGCACTTCTCCTATATCAGGAATCAATTTGCCGGAAATCATATTCATAAGGGTAGATTTTCCCGCTCCATTGCTGCCGATAACCGTCATGAAGTCGCCTGGCTTTAAATGAAGATTGATTCTGTGAAGTGCTGTTTTTTCGTCTGGAGTTCCCTCATTAAACACTTTATGAATCTGATTTAATTGCAGCAAGATGTTCACCACTTTTCCCGTAAGCATTAGTTTTTTTCGCTTCCGCTAATCTCCGCCGCTTTCTCTGCTTATCTTTTTGCTGCTGAATAAGCTTGGGCAGAATCAGCGCACCAATCACGATTACTGCTGTGATTAGCTTCATATCTCCTGTTTCAAGGAATTCAACTCTCAATGCAAGAGTTACTATAATACGATATAAAATGGCTCCTCCGATGACAGCCAGCGTTGCTCGAACAATTGTTTTTGCACCAAAGATTGCTTCTCCAATGATTACGGATGCAAGTCCGATGATAATCATGCCGATTCCCATTCCGACGTCACTGAATCCGTTATACTGTGCCACTAATGCTCCAGAAAAAGCAACCAGTGCATTTGAAATGCCCAAGCCAGCTATCTTCAGAAGATCTGTATCAGCAGAAAAGCTTCGGATCATCGTCTCATTGTCGCCTGTTGCACGTATAGCCAGGCCAATATCTGTCTTTAAGAAAAGATCAATCAATACTTTCACAGCAAAGGCTAATAGTAGCATTAAAATCAGAATACCCCAGGTCTTTGGGACGAAACCCATTCCCAGTGCCCCAAACAGGCTTTGAATAGCCTGATCAATCCCAAGCCCCTGCCAGAATGCTGTAAGCTTTGTGATAGCCGTTTCCTCAGACAGCAGAGGAACATTTGACTTTCCCATAATTCGGAGATTGATAGAGTACAATGCGATCATCATTAATATTCCGGACAAGAGGGCATTAATTTTTCCTTTTGTATGAAGAAGGCCTGTAAGGCAGCCTGCTGCAAAACCCGCAAGCAAAGCTGTCATTGTTGCCAAAAATGGATTGTATCCTCCTACTATCATGACAGCTGCTACAGATGCGCCCGTTACAAAGCTTCCATCCACCGTCAGATCGGGAAAATCCAGTATTCTGAATGATAGGTAAACCCCCAATGCCATTAAGGCATAAATTGCTCCTGCCTCAATGGAACCAAAGATCGCTGTTGGCATAGTAATCTCCCTTTCTATTAGAAAAGCGTAAGCGCCTTGCCCACCCCCGACACCTCGAGGGGGTAGGCGCTGAAGCTAGACAGTTATCGAGGTGAAAAGCGCAAGCGCTGGTGGTTATTTGCTGGTATTACTCCACAAACTCAGCAAGATCGCTCCATTCCTCTTTTAAATCAATTCCCATTTCTTCTGCAGCCTTTTTATTGATTACCAGCTTAAGATTCTGCGGATATTGGACAGGAAGTTCGGATGGTTTCTTGCCGTCTTTTAAAATTTTTGCAGCCATTTCCCCAGCTTCATACCCGATATCTTCATAGTCAAATCCGTAAGCAGCAAAGCCCCCGCGTTTAACAGAATCCAGCTCTCCTACGAATAGCGGGATGTCATTATCGTTTGAAACCTGAATGACGGATTCCAAAGCGGAAACGACAGTATTATCCGTAATAATATAGATGGCATCTGCTTTTCCGACAAGTGATTCTGCAGCCTGTTTCACTTCGGAGGAATTGGATACGGTAGCTTCGGCCAATTTCATATCTGTACCAGAAAGAGCTTCCTTCACCTTTTCAATCTGCACCTCTGAATTTTGTTCTCCAGAATTGTAAATAACGCCCACCGTTCCAGCCTCAAACTGTTCATCTATAAATTTAACCATTTTGGGTATCGCATCAGGATGCGTATCTGTTGTACCAGTTATATTTCCTTCAGGTGAATCCATTGATTTTACTAATTGCGCACCCACTGGATCAGTTACTGAAGTAAATACAATCGGTATATCCTTCGTTGCATTCAGTGCACTTAATGCACTGGGGGTAGAGTTGGCAAAGATCAGGTCTACTCCATCACCGGCAAAATTATTGGCAATGGATTGATTATTATTCTGGTCCCCCTGAGCAATCTGGACATCGTAGCTTGCTTCAATACCGGAATCCTCTAATGCCTTTTTAAAGCCCTCCAGTGCCGCATCTAACGAAGGATGCTCGACAATCTGCGTAACTCCTATTTTAAATGATTCTTCCTTTTCTTTATCGGAAGAACCGGCATCTCCATTTGTGCTTTCACTGCCGCAGCCGCTTAGCAGCAATGTTCCCATAAGGCCTGCTGCAGCTATTGCTTTAAATGATTTTATTCTCTCTAACATACTAGATGATCCCCCTTTTATCTCTATCTTTTCACTTCAGCACTTTTATGCTTTTATGCTTTTATTCACTAAATTATATAGTTAACAGCCTAACTATTCAAGATGTTTTTTAATAATTTTCTAAAAATTATTATTTTAAAAGAAAAGACACAGCAAGATTCTGCCGTGTCCCATTACTTACTTATTCATTTTATTTCCCTTTAAACTCAGGTTTTCTTTTTTCAGCAAAGGCTGCAAGAGCTTCAACTCTATCTTCTGTTGGGATAATGACTTCATATGCCTTCCTTTCAATCTGAAGCCCAGTCTGCAAATCGACGCCCATGCCATGCTTTACAGCAAATTTAGCCTGCTGAAGGGCAAGCGGGCCGTTATTAAGCATTTGTCCGGCAAATTCAAAACAATCATTTAAGAGATTTTCTTTTTCAGTCACTCTGGTAAGGATGCCGTATTCAAGCGCTTCTTCAGACGTAAGCCTTTTAGCCGTCAAAATTAATTCAAGGGCTTTGGCCTGGCCAATCAATCTTGGGAGCCTTTGAGTGCCGCCTGCTCCTGGTATTATGGCTAAACTTGTTTCTGTAAGTCCCATGGAAGTGCCTGAAACTGAGATGCGGAAATCGCAGGATAGAGCCAATTCCATCCCGCCCCCAAAGGCAAAACCGTTAATAGCAGCGATAGTAGGCTGCGGAAGCTGATCAACCAGCGAGAATACCTCACCTATTTTATATATATTTCGGCGGACTTGTTCTTCAGATAGGGTCCTGCGCTCTTTTAAATCTGCACCCACACTGAATGCTTTTTCTCCTGCCCCTGTAAAAATCACTGCACGAACATCAGGGCTGGTGCGCAGTTTCTCAACTGATTCCTGAAGCTCCGATAAAGTCTCAAAATTAAAAGCATTCAATGCATCAGGGCGGTTAATCGTTACGACCGCAATATGACCTTTTGTTTCGACTGTAATAGAACTCATATGTATCTCTCCTCTTCCCAGTGCTATCTAAATAATTCGATAAATTCCGTGAAAACCCTTTCAAATATAGTCAATTTGAAATTAGAAAAGTAAAGGACAGACACATCCAATGCCTGTCCTAAAAAGCCTATTTAGTCTGAAGAACCTGATTCTTCAATGCTCTCCGCAAAATTTTACCAGTCGTGTTCTTTGGAAGCTCCTCTAAAAACTCGATCGATGCCGGCACTTTATATTTAGCCAGATGCTCAGCACAGTATGCAAGCAGCAATTCTTCTGTCAGCTGAGGATTTTTAGATACTGCATAGCACCTCACCGCTTCTCCCAGATTCGGGTCAGGCACGCCCAATACAGCAACTTCAACTACATCCTCGTGATTATAGAGCACCTCTTCTACTTCCCGCGGATACACATTATATCCGCCGACTAAAATAAGGTCCTTTTTGCGGTCAACGATATAAAAGTAGCCTTCCTCATCCTTTTTTGCGAGGTCTCCTGTATAAAGCCAGCCATCGCGAATAGTAGCCGCGGTTTCTTCCGGCAGCTTGTAGTAGCCCTTCATCACGTTGGGCCCGCGTACAATCAGTTCACCTACTTCGCCAACAGAAACTTCCTCTCCCAGTTCATTTACGACCTTATTCTCAACATTCATAATGGATTGCCCGATCGAGCCTGCTTTTCGCGGCTTATTAAGCGGATTGAAGCAGGTAACCGGAGAAGCTTCTGAAAGACCATATCCTTCTGAGACAATGACATTGAATTTTTTCTCAAAGCCATGAAGAAGTGCAACAGGCATGGCAGCACCGCCCGAAATGCAAAGCCTTAACGATTTCAGATCTTCCGGATTGCCATCGTTATACTGAAGAAGGAAATTGTACATGGTCGGAACGCCGGCAAAAACAGTAGGTTCATATTTTTTAGCTAGTCTAAAAATCTCTTTCGGGCTGAATTTTGGATCTATTAAAATAGTAGCCCCATTCATCAGCGGTGCATTGAGAGCAACCGTTAAACAGAAAACATGAAACATCGGCAAAGTAGTGATAACCCGGTCATTTTCGTTCATGTGCAAATAGTCGCTGACATCCTTTGCATTGCTGTAGAGGTTTTTATGTGTCAGCATGGCACCTTTTGGCTTGCCTGTCGTACCCGATGTATATAGGATAACGGCTGTTTCATCTTCTTCGAGTTCAGGGCCTCTATAATCCAAATCTCCTGAAGCTACCACCTGTGTAAACGATTTCATTTTTGAGAAAGCTGATAATGCAGACGGGTCGACTTTTGATGCCTGTCCCTGCGGGGTTTCACAAATAATAAAGTTCTCCACCTTTGGAAGAGCCTGATGCATCTTCTCAATCAAAGGCACTAATAGATCAAGCGTAACAACCGCTTTTACATCACCATTATTAACAATGTAGCCAATTTCATCAGGTGTATAAATTGGGTTGATCGGTATGACAGTTGCCCCAAGCCGCAGTGCTCCATGCAGGCCGATGACAAAATGCGGTGAATTCCCCAGTAAAAGAGCAATATGATCTCCTTTTTTCACTCCCAGCTTTGAGAGCCCATCCGCAAATTTGGTTACAGCACCATCAAGCTCCGCATATGTACTGGACTGGTCCATAAAATAATAGGCAGTCTTATTGCCCATCTTGATCGCCGTTCCATGCAGCTGCTCTGTTAAATTCATTTACACTCCCCCTATAATGAATGAATAATCATTCATTTTTATTAAATAAATTTTCTAAATATATTATATTGAAAGAAATTTTTGTATTCAAGTAGGAAAGCGAATTGTTCACAATTTCTTTTTTACAGCGAAACTGCCTTTCGCAAGACTTTATATAAATATAAGAAAAGCCGGCATTATGCCAGCTTTTCAATAAAGGACCGCATTAATAAACCAGGTTGATAAATTCGGTCTTTTCCACATTTCCGAAGTAATGCTTCATGTCCACTCCTTCAAGAACAATTTCAATCTCTGACTTTTCATAACGAATTCCTGTAAGCTTGTTTTCAATTTCGCTTACATCGCCAACCCCAAAAAAGTCTCCGCAAATTTTACATTCCTCAATTTTTCCTTTTGTGACATTAAGTCTAATATCAATTTGCCCCACTGGGAAACGATGCGAGTGCTGAAGATCAAATTTGGGAGATTTTCCATAATTCCAATCCCAGTTTTGATAGCGCTCCTTGGACAGCTGGTGAATTTTTTCCCAATCAGCATTCGTGAGCTTGTACTCTGGAATTTCATCTAAATCACCAAAAATATTCTTAAGCAGCAAAGTGCGAAATTCTTGAATTGTGATTTTTTTATCCAGGAACTCTGAGATATTAGCAACCCGGCTTCGAATAGATTTAATGCCTTTCGATTCAATTTTATCTTTCTTTACCTTTAGTGCCGAAACTACACTTTCTATTTCGGAATCAAACAAGAGGGTACCATGGCTAAACATTCTGCCTTTAGTAGAAAACTGGGCATTCCCGGATATCTTTCTGCCCTCTGCCATCAGGTCATTTCGGCCGCTCAATTCAGCATTAACACCAAGCTTCTGCAAAGCTTCTACAACTGGTTCGGTGAACTTTTGAAAGTTATGGAAACTTTCTCCATCATCTTTTGTGATAAAGCTGAAGTTGAGATTGCCTAAATCATGATAAACAGCCCCGCCGCCAGAAAGCCTTCTGACCACATGGATGCCATTGTTCTCGACATATTCAGTATTAATCTCTTCAACGGTATTCTGGTTTTTTCCAATAATAATGGAAGGTTCATTAATATAAAAAAGCAAATAGGTTTCTTCAATATCAAGATTCTTTAGTGCATATTCCTCAATAGCAAGGTTTATTCTGGGATCGGTGATTCCCTGGTTGTCAATAAAAAGCATCTGGTTTCCTCCTCAAAAAGTATGGGACCATTGATAATCCGCAATAGAAATAGGACCTGTATATTTTGTTGAAGCCTCTTCCTTCAGTTTTCGAAGTTCACCATAATGAGGCAAATGAGTCAGCAGCAAATTTTTCACATTTGCTTTGCTGGCCAGTGTTCCAGCATCCAAGCTTGTCATATGCCCTGCATTTTTTCCATTTTGATGCCCATAAAAATTGCATTCGCAAACTAATAAATCAGCATTTTCGCTAAATACAGCCAGCTCTTCTTTATATGAGGTATCAGCCGTATAAATAAGCGTTTTGCCGTCTGCTTCAATTCTCATTGCATAGCATGGCACAGGGTGATTAGTCTTTAAAAAGCGAATTTGAAACGGCCCTGCAAAGAGAGTGCCATCAGGATCATAGCAGACTCCTTTTGTGATATCTTTGTATGTAAATTTGGCAAATTCATGCTGATCAAGGGAATGACCATAAATCGGGAGTGTATCTGTTTTCCTCCCCAAAAAACCCTGAATGAGCCTGGCATGCTGCAGAACCCCTATATCCGCAATGTGATCTGGATGGTAATGCGAGATAATCAATGCATCCAATTCTTCTGGCTGAAAAAAATTCTGCATTTTTGAAAGAACGCCGCTTCCGCAGTCGATCAGCAAATGAAACCCTTCATGCTCCAGCAAATACCCTGAACTGGCCCCGTCTGCTTTAGGATAACCGCCCCAGCTCCCAATTACAGTTAACTTCATCACGTTTCCCCCTTATTAAAAAAGCGCAAGGCGCCCGCCTTTTCCAGCATAGGCCTGAAAGCCGATGGCGCCTGGAGTCAGACAGTTATCTAACTTCAGAGTTTATACACTTATCACTTTAGAAAAGCGTAAACCTTAAGCTATGACTTATAGCCAAACTCTCAAGAAAGACCCGGCTTTCCTATGTCCAATATACTCGATTATGCCTATTTTTTCACTTTTTTAAAATTGTATTGAAACAGAAGTTGACATATAAACTCTGTTATAATACAATTAACTTAAATAATCAAACTATTTAGAACAAAATCACAAATCAGGAGGCTTCAACATGATTCAAAACATTATGGAGTTTTTCAGAAACCTGCCGGCAAAACAATGTTCAGAATGCGGGAAGTCGATCGAAGAGCAGCATGAATGCTACGGAAACAAGTGTGATAAATGCATGGGAATAACAGATTTATAGAATAATATATTAAAAGCCAGCCCTGTGGGCTGGCTTTGTTTTTTGCTTATAATCAATCAGCCTGCCCTGCAGCAGCTGCAAATTTTTTCTTGTGCATTGCAGTAAAGTAAACAAAAGTTCCTGCAATGAACAGGGCAGCGAAACTCAATAGAATGACTGCATTCTCCCACATGAAATCAAAATTTCCGCTAGAAATGGCAGCCTTTAGTCCGGATACAGAATAGGTCATAGGCAAGTATGAACTGATTGGCTGAAGTGCATTAGGAATCAGCTCAAGCGGGAAAGTACCAGCACTTGTTGTCAGCTGAAGAATCAATATGATTATTGCAGCAAACCGGCCAGGATCACCCATGACGGTGACAAAAAATTGAATCAGCGCTATGAAAGTAATGCTGGTTATGATTGTAAACAGAAGAAACAAAGGTACACTCTGCACTTCCAGGCCAAGTCCCAGCAATAGAATCATGGCTGCAATGAGACCCTGAATAATGCCTATTCCAGCAAGGATCCCAAACTTGCTTGCAAACCAGCTAAATCCTGACCGCGGAACGCCAGCCGGCTCCCGAAGCGGGAATACAATAGAAAGAAGCAGAGCACCTACGAAAAGGCCAAGAGACAGAAAATAAGGCGCGAACCCTGTACCATAGTTAGGAACTTCTGTAATCTTCTCATTATCTATTTCTACCGGATTTGCCATCATATTATAAGTTTTATCGCTGGCATTTACAGATGAAGCATTTTCAGCGCCATCGGCTAATTTATTTGCTAACTCCGAAGATCCTTCATAAATTTGTGTATTACCTTCAGCTACTTTGCCTGCGCCATCTTCAAGCTGTTTTGTGCCATCTGCAAATGCAGCTGAACCTTGGGTCAGTTTGCCAAGCCCGCCTGACAAATCTGCTGCACCGCCTGCTAGCCTGTCTGCTCCGGTTTGTGCTTCACCAAATTTCTGAGCAAATGTTTCCATTCCAGCACCGAAATCTTTATGGCCCTGTACTAGCTGCTGAGAACCAGTTTCCAGCTCGGATGCCCCTTGGGCAAGCTGATTTATTCCCTGCTGGAGCTGCAGCTGTCCTCCATTTAGCTGCCCCATTTTTTGGGACAATTCGGCTCCTCCTGCTGATAGTTTGCCAGCTGACTCAGCAAGCTGGGCTGATCCAGCCTTCAGCTGGGCAAGCGCAGGCTGAAGCTCAGCTTTTTCAGGAGATCCCTCTGGAAGCTGCGAAATAAAGCCCTGCAGCTTTTGCTCTAAAAGAGCAGTGCCTCCGCTGAGTTTTTGTGCCTCCGTTTGCCATTGTTCCAGAGATGAAGATAAGGTTTTCGCTCCATTTTCAAGCTGCTCGGTTCCATCAATCATAACAGGAAGTTTTTCCTTTACTGTAACAATCCCTGCCTTTGTTTGTGTAACACCTGCAGAAAGCTTTTCACTTCCAGATTTCAGCTGATCAGATGCTTTACTTAATTCTGATTGGCCTTCAGCCAGTTTGCCTAATCCTTCTGAAAGGGATTTAGCTCCTTCTGCCATTTCCTCTGAACCTTTGCTTGCTGAGCTTACACCATTATTGAATTCAATGGATTTATCGGCCAATAGCTCCAGCTTCTTATGCAGCGTGTTAGAACCATCCTTTAAATCTGCAGATCCTTCACTGATTTGAAGGGCCCCGTCACTTGCCTCTCCAATGCCATCTGCCAGTTCCCCTACCTTATCGAACATAGTTTCAGCATATGTTTCAGTCACTTTTTCCGACAGAGACGCTTTAATTTTTTCTACAGCTGTTCCGCCAATTTGAGCTGATAAAAAATTGTAGCTCTCATTGGGAACGTAAATCAGGTTCATTTTCTGCGGATTGTCTTCCAGAAGAGTGGTTGCATCCTTGGAAAAATCCTTAGGGATTTCTACAAGCATATAATATTGCTGATCATTTAGATCTTTATATGCTTCCTCTTTATCAACAAATTGAAAATTAAAGTCCTTGCTTTCCTTTAATTTATCAACGAGGTCATCGCCCAGATGCAAGTCATTTTCTTCAAATGCAGCACCGGCATCCTCATTAACGATAGCAACAGGCAGATCATCTAAATGATCGTACGGATCCCAAAATGCCCAAAGAAACATTCCGCTGTATAAAATAGGAATAAACATTACTGCGATAATAGGAATCAGCAGCTTTTTGTTTTTTATAATTGCTGTAAACTCCTTCAAGAAAAGTTTGTTCTTCACCGTAAATCCCTCCGTTATCACTTAATGACTAAATCCCTCATTTGGTCATTTCTCTGAAAAAATTTAGGACTATCTAATTCGATAATCCTTTCATAATGTATTGTTCAAACAGCATAGCTATTTTTTCTTTTTCTAAAGGTTCATGACGCTGCTCCCAGTCAAATATGAGAGCAATATAAAGCTTCAGCATCACAAAAGATGTCAGTTCCGGATCGCATTGACGGATTTCTCCTTTTTCAATCGCTTGTGCAACATTGTCTTTTACATAATTTAATATCGCATCCTCTACTCTCCCAATGACATCTGTAACAGCAGGAGTTCCCATTTCCTTTGCTTCCTGGAAAAGCTTGATTGTCAGCTGATGCTTCATGCGGAATTCAAGTATCTTATACAATCCCCGATGAACATTTTTATGAAAGGGCAAAGAAGGATCAAGCGCTTCATCAGCTGCGCTTTTCATTTCCACGATGAGCGTATGGATAATTTCATCAAACAGCTCTTCTTTATTTTTAAAGAAATTATAAATAGTGCCTTTTCCTACATTTGCAAGCTTTGCAACTTGATCCATAGTGGTTGCTTTATATCCAAACAGAGAAAATGATTTAGTGGCTGCCTCAATAATTTGCTGTTTCCGATCTGCTGACATGAACTCACCTCTTTAAAAAAAAATGACTAAATGAACAATTTGGTCATTAGTACAAAAAGTAATTTATCATACTATAATTGAAAAAGCAACCTGAAATGATTCCAATTTAAAAAGCTGTCACACCCGGACAGCTTTTTGCTTGTTGCTTTGCAAGTATTCAACTGCATTTCTCACTGCCTCTTCTGCCTGATCTATGCAGTCAGGAATGCCAAGACCTTCAAATGAACTTCCTGCCAGAAAAATACCCGGAAGCTTTTCCTGTGCCTGTTTCTTTGCCAGCCCGATGCGTTCTTTATGTCCTACAGTATACTGCGGCATTGAATCCTTCCATCTTGTTACATAAACAAAATCCGGATTCATTTTAATATTCATTGTTTTATTTAAATCATCAAGTACAACTTTAACAATTTGATCATCTGACAGATCTACCACAGCTTCATCACCGGCTTTGCCAACGTAACAGCGCAGAAGCACTTTTCCCTTGGGGGTCGAATGGGGCCATTTCTTATGTGTCCAGGTACATGCAGTAATGGTGTAATCACTATGGCGTGAAACAACAAAACCGGTTCCGTCAATATCCCTTTCAATCGCTTCCTCAGGAAAAGCCAGCGCTACATTTGCCACTGAAGTGGACGGCATTTCTTTGAACTGTTCAAAAAGTCCCCAGCCAGAGAATATGCTGCACAGAGCATGGTGGGGAACAGCCATAACCATGCAATCTGCCTGTAGGTTTTCTCCGCCATTCATTTCAACTGTATAGCCTCTGCCAGCCTTCATAATCGATTCAATGCGATGGCCTTTCAGTACAGTTCCAGCTTCAAGCTTGCTCTCTAGGGCATCGACAAGTGATTGAAGCCCTGATTTGAAAGTAAGGAACATCCCTTCTTTGCTCTTGCGGTTTGCGGCTTGTTTCGGCTGAGATCCTGTGGACTTTTTCATTCCCAGAATTAAACTTCTATACTTCTGTTCAACCTGATAAAACTGCGGGAAAGTGGCCATTAGGCTTAATTGATCAATATCGCCAGCATATATGCCTGAAAGAAGCGGTTCTATCAAATTATCGACAACTTCGTCACCAAGCCTTCTTCTGAAAAAGGCACCCAGTGACTGATCATTGGAAGGATTGGAGCGCGGCAGCACAAAATCCGCCGCAGCTCTTGCCTTCCCTGCGGGAGAGAATAAGCCGGTTGTAATAAATGGAGCAATTTGTGTAGGGATGCCCATGATGGATCCGCCCGGCATTGGAAATAGACGCTGCCTTACAAGCACATAGGACTTACCGGATGTATTTCTCACAAGCTCTTTTTCCAGGCCTGCTTCCTTGGCAAGCCGGGACGCACTTTGTTTACGGGCCAAAAAGGAATCTGGCCCTCTTTCGATCACAAAGCCGTCTCGTGTTATCGTTTGAATCTTGCCGCCAAGTCGATGTGAGGCTTCTATGAGCTTTACATCCAGGGCCATTCCTTTTTCTTTGGCTTCCTTCTGCAGATAGTAAGCTGCAGCAAGACCAGTAATTCCTCCTCCGGCAACAACAACTTTCTGTCTCTCTCCCTGCACGGTAAATCGCCTTCTTTTCTAATTTTTTGCTTATCTATTCAGCAATTTAAAAATGGCATCAGACATCGCATCAATAAACTCTGGCTGCGAATTTGGCATTTCGGGACGATAATAGCTTGCACCAAGCTCATCAGTGACAACTTTGCATTCATAGTCATTGTCGTACAGCACTTCAAGATGATCTGACACAAAACCGACAGGAGTATACACAAATGCCTTGAAGCCCTTGTTTTCATAAAGGTCTCTTGTCAAATCCTGTACATCAGGACCAAGCCAAGGCTCAGGTGTGTTTCCTGCACTTTGCCAGCCAACGGCATAGTTTTTGATACCAGCCTGCTCGGCAATGAGGTCAGCTGTTTCCTGCAGCTGATGCGGATATGGATCCCCTGATTTCAGAATTTTTTCCGGCAAACTATGTGCAGAAACAATTAACACTGCAGAATCTTTTTCCTCGGCAGGCATTTTATCGAATGTTTCCTTTACACGATCGGCCCAATATTTGATAAACTTAGGCTCTTTATACCAGCTTTCAACTGATTTTATTACAGGACCGCCAAGCTTTTCAGCCTCTTCTTTGGCTCTGCCGTTATATGATTTTACGCTAAAGGTTGAGAAATGAGGTGCAAGAACAATGCTGACAGCCTCTTCAATCCCATCCTCATGCATTTGTTTAACCGCATCTTCTACGAAAGGTTCAATATGCTTTAACCCTAAATACATTTTGAATTCATAATCGTCCTGAATTTCATTTAAATGCTGTTCAAGTTTTTCAGCCTGATCTTTAGTAATTTTGGCAAGCGGTGATATTCCGCCAATCGCTTCATATCTGCTTCTTAAATCTTCAAGCATTTCCTCAGAAGGCTTTCTTCCCCTGCGGATATGTGTATAGTAACGCTCAATGTCTTCTTCCTTATAGGGAGTTCCATAAGCCATTACAAGTAAACCCATTGTTTTTTTACCCATGTCATCCACCTCAAATTATTTCTGTCTCCAGTTTTTATTGTGCCAAAAAACAAATCGATTACCAAAACTAATGCTCATAGCAATATGCAAATGCAGCCTGCTATCGCATAAAGCAAACCGGAGGCTACTTGCTTAGTTTTGAAGCAGAGTATTCATGAATAAAAGTTGTTAATTTTCTTAATGTGTCCGGATTAACTTCAGGGAAAACACCATGCCCAAGATTGAATATATAACCCGGCTGAGCCATTCCCTGATCGAGAATTGCTTTAGCTTTTTCCTCTATAGCCTCCCATGGTGCAAGGAGAATAGCCGGATCAAGATTACCCTGAACTGTTTTGGTGATGCCTTTTGCCCTTGCTTCCTGAATCGGAAGTCTCCAGTCCAGCCCAACTACATCAAGCGGCAGATCATGCCACTCCAATGCCAGGTGGCTTGCGCCTACACCGAACATGATCAGCGGGACATTCTCTTCTTTTAAGGCAGAGAAAATACGATTCATTACAGGCTTAATAAAATAGCGGTAATCCTCCACATTTAAGGCGCCAACCCATGAATCGAAAATCTGGATGGCTTTTGCACCTGCTTTGACCTGGGATTTCACATATGTAATAGTCATTTCCCCAAGCTTTTCCATTAATGCAAACCAGGCTTTAGGTTCTGCATACATGAATGCTTTCGTTTTGTTGTAATTCTTTGATGGTCCGCCTTCAATCATATAACTGGCAAGAGTAAATGGAGCCCCTGCAAAACCGATTAGAGGCACAGTCAACTGCTCTTGAGTAAGAAGCTTAATAGTATCCAGTACATATGGAACGTCATCTTCCGGATTTATTTCCCCAAGCTTCTCTACATCCGCTATGGAACGGATTGGATTTGAAATAACAGGGCCGATTCCTGATTTAATTTCCACATCAACCCCAATGGCAGGAAGCGGTGACATAATATCTTTATAAAGAATGGCAGCATCGTTGTTATATTGCTCTACCGGCAGCCTTGTAACATAAGCACAAAGCTCAGGCTGGTGCGTAATTTCGAATAGGGAGTATTTTTCTTTTATCGCTCTATATTCCGGCTGCGAGCGGCCAGCCTGGCGCATATACCAAACAGGAACATAATCTGTCTGTTCCCCCCTTGCTGCCTTCAGAAATGTATCATTAAATGAGTTTGTCATTAAATTTTATCCACCTTTCAAGACTTGTCTGCGTATTATTGTAATATATATATACCAAAATTAGAAATCGCCAGTATCTATCCTTTATGACTATATCCTTTTTTCTCTGTTTTTGTATAGATTTGAAGGCCAAATGTCAAAAATTTGACGTTTTTAACTGTCTAAATAAGGGAAAATTAAAGATTGTAAGGATATTAGCACATTAAAAATTTAAATTCATGAGTGAAGTGTTTATGATGTAGATTCTATTAATAGCATGATGCTTTCACTAAAATGAAAGAACACTATAAAACTTTTCCAAGTGGAGTGAGAAAAAATGAAGATATATATGGCCAGAGGAACTTACGATTTTTTGAAAAAAATTGAGGAAAAGCACTCCGATGAAACCATGGTTGCAATGCAAAATACGGAGAGTGCCTTATTAATCCATGAAACTGCTGGCGCCTCCATCTTTAAAGAACCTCGTTCCTATGAAGTAATAGATTCTTCCGGGACATTCAAGGATGCAGGATTTGCAGTTCTGAATAATATACCTGTTACAGAGGAAGGCAGGCCGCTTTTTGAGCACCGATTTAAAAACAGGGCGGGACTTATCGAAAATGAACCGGGATTTGCGGCTATCCGGGTTCTGCGGCCTCTTGAATCAAACACATATATCATTCTAACGCTATGGCGGGATGAAAAATCCTTTAAGAACTGGCAGAATTCCAAAGCATATGAAAAAGCACACGAAAAACGCGGGACGGAAAGCGGCATCGATAAGACACCTAATATATTCTCCAGCCCTTCATATGTGACCCAATATTCTATCCCTGAAGAAGAGTAATAAGAAAAGCGGAAGCTCCTTGCCCACGAAGGAACGCAGACTAAGAACGCCACGTCCTCCCAAAAGCTACCGCTTTCGGTCGTGCGATGTATCGCTGCCGTAGCTTTCCTTGTCCTGTGGCAACGTCTGCATGACCCCCATCCTAGGGGCCCCAAGCACAAGACGAGCCTTCCGGAAAGGCGTCCTTTGCTCTTTGGGAGGATTGGCTTGTGACCTCGAGGGGGCAGGCTGCTTGCGCTAGACAATTATCTGACTTAAGAATTCATACATTCTTATAATTAAATAAAAGGATGAGCTGCATCGGGCTCATCCTTCTCTATGCCTGCTTTTTAATTATGCCATTTCGATTGGCATAAACCGCTGCCTGTGTACGGTCAGTAACGCCCAGTTTACTAAGGATATTGCTTACATGTGTTTTGACTGTTTTGATGCCAATGAACAATTCTTCACTTATTTCCTGGTTTGTCATCCCTTCCCCAATGCAGAGCAGGACATCAAACTCCCTTTCAGTTAAATCGTCATGAGGCTTTTTCTCTTTTTCTCTGAAACGGCTTACCATTTTCCCTGCAACCTTTGATTCAATAACGGGCTCTCCTTTTGCAGCTTTCTTAATTGCATTCACAACCTCGGAAGCATTTGCTGTTTTAAGCATATAGCTGAACGCACCCGCTTCAATTGCCGGAAAAACTTGTTCATCATCGTAATAGCTGGTTATGATTATAATTTTGCATCCAGGATAGCTTTTTAAAATCTCCCTTGTCGCTTCAATTCCGTTCCCATTTTCCATCAGCAGATCCATCAGAACGATTTCCGGCCGTTCTTTGAGTACAAGCTTTACAGCTTCATTTCCGCTTTCTGCTTCCCCAATCACCTCTATGCCAGCTTCCGTTGCCAAATAAGAAATAATGCCTTTTCTTACCATTTCATGATCATCCACTACAGCAACCCTGATCATTTCAGCCTCTCCCCTTTTGCCGGAATTTTAATATCTATATAGGTTCCTTCGTTCTTCTTAGAACGAATTTTGAATATTCCTCCAACTTCTTCGCAGCGTTCCCTCATTGTCTTAAGCCCATAGGAGGTTATCCTCTCTTTATGAGGATTAAAACCTTTTCCATTATCAGCAATAAAAAGATAAATGTAATCTTCTTCTTCCGTTAAGGTTATTTTTATATTCCCTGCATCAGCATGGCGGAGCACATTTGATAGGGCTTCCTGGACAATCCGAAACAAATGCTCTTCCGCTGCTTTCGAAAGATTCTCGATCTCATCAATGCTTGCGTGAAAATCGATGTTTGTCTTGGCCTTTAACTCCTGTATCAGCTTAATAATTCCATCGCATAGCCTGTCATCACTCAGCTGCACAGGCCTCAAATGGAGAAGAAGCGCCCTCATTTCCCCCTGCGCTTTCGCAGCGATTTCCGAGACTTCATTTAACTGCTCCCTTGCTTTATCACTATCAAAATCAAAAACTCTTAGGGCAGCTGAAGACATCATACTCAAAGCGAAAAGCTGCTGGCTCACTACATCATGCAGATCTCTTGCCAGACGCTGTCTTTCTTCCATCACAGCAGCTGAATGGGCTGTTTGTGCCAGGATAGACTTTTCATCAGCAAGCCGCTGCATGGAAAAAACCTGCTCCTGGATATTTTCCGCCAGCTGATTCAGTTCATCTGAAATTAACCCTATCTCATCTTTTTCATAAGATTCCATCCGATCAGCATACTTACCGCTCCTCAATGTTGAAACAAATAATAAAATATCACCGAGCCTGCCTTTAATTAAGTAGCTTCCCTTGAGCCCAAAGTAGGCTCCCGTAAGAAGTAAAATGGTTAAAGCATACAAAAAAAGCCAGAAGGTGCTCTTTATCGTCATTGGCGATTCAGGATTATAAAATAGATACACCTGTAATCCGACAAAAAAGATTAATGAACTTATAATGGCCATCATAATAAAACTCTGTACAAACCAATACCTGATCCCGGTTTTTTTCATCATATACCCCTATACTTTGTCGATCCGGATGGATCCAATTTTTACTTGTACAGCGATTCTCAGCTTTCTTGATGCTTCATCGTAACCGGGCGACTTATATTGAAGACTGCGGTTAATGTCACCTGTCTTTTGATCAAAAATGCGAATGTCTCCTATATTAATATTTGACTGGATCATCACCGGAATGTTTTCAGGGATAATCATTTTTACATCCCCAATCCACCCTCTTACAATGACAGGTGTCTCTTTCTCCGGGATGAAGGCCTTGCTGAAATCAATAAAATAATCACCGATCATTGTATATAAATCCATTGGCTCCAAAGACCAATTTGGCTGTTTAAAATCCACATCACCAATCGAAAAACCTCTTATATTTTTAAGCGGCTGCGGGCTTTCGTATTTTGAGATATTAATAATCTTCTTCTCCGCTGCACCTTTGTTTTTTCCATATATATCCGCCGGAAAATCCTGATCAAAATGAATCTTTAAACGGTCTCGTTTCAATAAAATATTAATCCCGATAAAAATAAGAAAAAGGGGCCAGAGTTTCCATATTTCCATAAACCTAAATTCAATTACTTCGAAACGATCAAGGATTAATAAAAATGAAAATACTATTAGAAATAACCCGGGAAACATTCCGCTCCGGCTTTTCTTCAACAAATATGACAGCAGATAATGACATCCTGCAGCCAATAGAATAAAGGGGTAAATTACGACAAATACCTCTTTTATTTCCAAGGAAATGACACCTATGTTCATAAGGAGAAGCAAAATTCCAACTGCTGATAAAGTTACCGCGAAGATTATCTGATTAACTGACTTGTATCTCATAGGCGTTCCCATCCTTCTTTTCTCCTAATCTTGTATTCGCTAAAATAGAAACCTTTTCCTCCAATATATTCATTTTATCACTCAGCTATTTTATGCAAACATTCCGCAGAGTGGTTCACCCTCCGCCTCCGGACGGATGCAATCCATATCACCATTTATTTCTTTCCATCATATTCTGTACTACATTCCAAATCGGGTGATTCGCCTAAATCGGCGCTTCTCTTATGGAATTATGAAAGGGGGAAACTATAGATGGGAGTTGAACTAACAGCCATCCATTGGATTTATGTTCTTTTTATTCTGTTTATTATTGGTTTCATGATTATGAGGAGAGATACAACCCTTGTCTGTATTGCAGGCATCTTTTTAATTGCCATTACGGCTACCGGCTCCTTAAGCAGTTCAGTCAGCAGTATTTTTACCAGTTTTATATTTGCTATTACAGAACTCCTTTCCACTATATTGGTCATTTCGATAATCGTCGCCATGAGCCGGACACTGACCACAACTGGAATCAATGATGTCATGATCTCTCCTTTTACCAAATTAATCAGAACACCAGCACTTGCCTATTGGACTATTGGGATTTTGATGATGGTCATCTCATGGTTTTTTTGGCCATCTCCTGCAGTTGCATTAATGGGAGCAGTACTTCTTCCAGTAGCCATTCGGGTTGGATTGCCTGCTTTGGGCGCGGCCATGGCCATGAACCTATTCGGGCATGGCATTGCACTATCTGGCGATTTTATAATCCAGGCTGCACCGAAGTTAACTGCCGATGCAGCCGGGCTTCCTGTCGGGGAAGTCATATCAGCCAGTATTCCGCTTGTTATTATTATGGGAGCAGTGACAACTATTACAGCTTTTTATCTTATAAAGAGAGACATGAAAAGCGGAAAACTGACTGCAGCAACAGGACTCACCGTGGGTACCCCTGCTGAACTTCAGTCTGACGCCAGTCAACAACATCTGCTATCACTTCATCAAAAGCGTTTTTTTGCGCTATTCATACCTTTTTTATTTGCTGCTGATGTTACTGCCATGTTTGCACTGGACCTCCAGGGCGGTGACGCTACAGCTTTAATAGGCGGGACATCGATTTTCATCCTTTTGATGATTACGCTATCGGCCCATCGCAATAAAGGCCTTGAAAAAACAACTGGCTATTTAGTTGAAGGCTTCCAGTTTGGTTTTAGGGTATTTGGCCCTGTAATTCCAATTGCAGCTTTCTTTTATCTGGGGGACGCTGGATTTACACAAATGATAGGAGACTTTCTGCCAAAAGACTCTCATGGAATCGTTAATGATCTTGGAGTTGGCCTGGCTTCTGCTGTCCCTTTAAGCAAAGAAGTAGGCGCCATTACATTAACAGTGGTTGGAGCCATTACCGGCCTGGACGGATCTGGTTTTTCCGGCATATCACTTGCCGGCTCGATTGCAAGCCTGTTCGCAGCAGCCATAGGCACAGGTGCGGCAACCTTAACAGCTCTAGGCCAGGTAGCCGGAATCTGGGTAGGCGGCGGTACGCTTGTTCCTTGGGCCCTCATCCCTGCAGCAGCCATCTGTAATGTAGACGCTTTTGAACTGGCTCGCAGGAATTTGCTTCCGGTAACAATTGGTTTAATTGTGACTACTATTGCAGCCATGTTCCTCATTTAAAAAGCAGCAAAGAGACTATCTGCGATAGTCTCTTTGCTTTTATGCCGATTCTCTTTGGTGTGATTTTCTCCTGAACATTGACTTTAGTGCCGCGTAAATGGAAATTGAAATGAATACCCAAATATAGCCTGCTGCAAATCCCGCTGCAATATCTGACGGATAATGTACACCCATCACAATCCGGCTGATTCCCATTAAGAAAATCCAAATGCCAGCTAAAATCGCCGTCATCCATTTTGCAGACTTGGACTTTAATTCGTTAATGATAAAATAGGCAATAACCGTATAAAGGATCATCCCAATCATAGCATGTCCGCTCGGAAAGCTGAGACTCGCCACATCAACCAGATGTTCCTGATCTGGGCGCGGCCTTCCAATTGCCTCTTTAAGCCACTTATTTACTTCATTTCCCGCTGCAACAGCAAAAACAACTGATGCCATCGCTTCATAATTCCTATATTTAAACAAAAGTAACAATAAGAATGCCAATGTGATGATTCCAACACCGGCTTTATCCCCTAAACTGTCCATGGCTTCAAAAAATGGATGAGTGTTTTCTGAAAACAAACCTGTAAAAAATTCCGAAAAATAACGATCAAATATTAGTGATTTTCCGATATTAACAGAAGCCAAAAAATAAAGAAAAACTGCTGCTGATACAGCCAGGAAAAAGTTTGCCCATTTAGATTTATGCATTTCCAATCTTACAAAACCTCCAATTCAGCACTTTAATTTATAGTATCATCTCTTCTTCACTTTTATTATGTTAAGTTTGAGAAAAAAGAAGATTTTCTCCTTTAACCTATTAAAGAATGTTATAATAATGAAAAAATTATGCAATTAGGAGAGGAAATCATGTCCGAAACATTATTTAAAAAACTGGAAAGCTATTACGATGAAATGGTCTCCATCCGCCGCTATCTTCACCAGAACCCCGAAGTATCCTTTAAGGAAGAAAAGACGGCTCACTATATCAAAACCTATTATGAAGATCTGGGTATTGAAGTCCGGGGGCATGTAGGAGGAAATGGAGTTGTTGCTAAAATCCATGGCAGTAAACCAGGAAAAACAATCGCTTTAAGAGCAGATTTTGATGCACTGCCTATCCAAGATGAAAAGGATGTCCCATATAAATCATTGGTACCTGGTGTTATGCATGCTTGCGGACACGATGGACACACAGCAACTTTGCTTGTGCTGGCAAAGGCGCTCAATGAACTTCGGGATGAATTAGAAGGTACATATGTCATGATTCACCAGCACGCCGAGGAATATGCCCCAGGCGGAGCGAAATCGATGATCGAAGATGGCTGCCTTGAGGGAGTCGATGCCATTTTTGGAACTCACCTATGGGCATCCGAACCAACGGGGAAAATTCAATATCGCGTCGGTCCATTTATGGCAGCAGCAGACAGATTTGAAGTTTCCATCCAAGGAAAAGGCGGGCATGGAGCACAGCCTCACAAAACAAAAGATGCGATTGTAACTGCGTCCCAGCTGGTCGTCAATCTTCAGCAAATCGTCAGCAGAAAAGTAAATCCAATAGATTCTGCAGTTGTAACAGTTGGATCCTTCGTAGCTGATAACGCATTTAATGTAATTGCCGATAGAGCAAAATTGATCGGTACCGTCCGCACATTTAACGAGGACGTACGTACCAATATCGAAGAGGAAATTGAGCGCATTGTTAAAGGAACATGCTACACAGCAGACAGCGCCTATGACTATCAGTTCCATAGAGGCTATCCTGCGGTTATTAATCATAAAACAGAAACCGAATTCCTGGCTGAACTTGCAGGGAAGATTGATGAAGTCAAGTGGGTAGAAGAAACAGAGCCTGATATGGGCGGAGAAGATTTCGCTTACTATCTCCAGCAGGTTAAAGGCACCTTCTTCTTTACTGGAGCAAAACCAGAAAACACAGCTGAAAACTATCCGCACCATCATCCAAAGTTTGATATCGATGAAAAAGCCATGCTGATCGCAGCCAAAACATTGGGAACAGCAGCTTTAAACTATCATAGCTTTCAGGAAAGCAAGGATTCTGTTGAGGTAGGATAGTAAGAGGAAATTTGAGATTGGGCCAGGCGACTGGCCCATTTTGTTTGTGGTGGGTGTGGAACTTTTTTTCAGAAGATTTTAAGTTTGGCGCAATAACCTGTTTTCTTGGCTCAATCAATTTCTCTTTTGGCGCATATCTGAATCTCTTCGGCACAATTCTTAAGTTTTCAGCAAATTTACCTGCTTTTTTGGCGCATTAATTTCCTCTCCCGGCGCATAGCTGAATCTCTTCGGCGCAATCCCCGGCCAAATTGGCGCAATTAAACTCACTCGCCTCAATCAAATTGCAAAAAAGCCCCAAGCCTAATCAGGCCTTGGAGCAGTCTTTAATATCCGCAGACGATAAGCATTTTTAGCGGTTTCTCCTAAATGGTCAAGCAAATTATAGTTCGCATACGCCCCAACAGCAGCACCTATACCGGGCACCAGCTGGAGCATCTTAACGAGGTCGATATAATCACGGTATTCCTGCTGAAACACCTTCCAGTCCATGTCTGCTAATGCTTCCTTACGGTCATCCCATTCTTCAATAAGCTTCAGTGTTTCTTTCCTTTTTTCATCACTGGAAAATGCGAGCTGAAATACGTGAAGGAGAAACAGGCGCTCTTCATAATCATTTGTATCAAATCCATATAGGGCAGCAGCCTCAAAAAGAAATTTCATCTTTATGCTCAGCAGCAAAGGAAAATCAGCCAGGCCAAGGAAAATTCCCCCTGCCCCGGTTCCGGCACCTTCGACCGCAGCTGTTTTGCGGTAGGTCGAAATCTTCTCTTCAAGCATGTGATCCATCAATTCAAGGCCGCGGCCGGCAGATTGTTTTTTTCTGGTGGTTGCATTTGATCCAATCAGGGTTGCCTTCACCATATTTTTTATGCTGTCTGTAATAATTTGATGAGCTTTTTCGGGTATTATACTATTTACCTTTGTTTGAGCTTTTTTTGAAAGGCGATTCAGCATACTGGAGCGCTTATTTATTCGTCTCTTCCATTCTTCAATTTCGTGATATGCTTTTAATTCATACTCCCTCATTTTCATACCTGCCTTTTTTCAGGATGACTATATATACGCATACCAGACAGCATTGGTTTCATTTTATGCCCGGCTGCCCGCCAGCCGATTCTGAATATAGAAATGAGTATATACATATGCAAATAAAATCCCTAATGTCAAAGACAGCAGTGATGCCATCCAGCCGCCATTGGCCAGGACAGCCAGCGATAAGAGGAGTGCCTGAACATATAGGATGCTTGTAAGCAGCTGTTTAAAGGAATTCTCCTTTATGTCCCCTTTAACGGGGTATAAGTTCACCCACAGCTTATCCTGATGATGATTCCATAGGGGCAGGAGCTGAAAGCCTGTTAAGTACATGAATAGCGGTACAAGCAGTATTTGTCCCATGCCATACGAAATTAAATAAATCGCTCCGGCACCAATGAACGTTAAACGAATGAATAGACCGAAGTAATCACCAGAACGGAGAAACGTTCGGACAAAAAGGTTTTTAAACGTCGCATCCTGTTTGAAAGGAATGACTGATAGCAGCCAATCAAGCCATTTTCGCCTTTTTACGCGATCTTTCAGCTTTGGAACATCTGTAAACATATTGGCGAGCCTGTAGAAAGACGTCATTCTCCTCTCTTCCTGGTCAATTAAAAACTCCCATTTTAGTCCTTTACCCCTGGATTTCATACTAAAGAACCAGTACAGCAGAATCAGGAGCACGCCTGCCGCCAGCATGAAAATGGGGGAAGCACCGCTAAAAAGAAAATATAGGAACACAGCGTTTACTGCGTAACGCACACATGCATCCAGGATATGTACGCTTGTTTCGATGTAATATTGTATCTTCCAGCGGATCAGCAAATTGATAATTTTTAACGACAGCAAGATAAGCAGAAAAGGTAAAAACGTTCTAAAATTGCCATCATTCACTCTGGCATATATGGGCATGAAAACCCCTAGCCCCATTACGAGGATGTACGCATGCACAAAAAAGCTTACTGCCAGCGAACGCCTAATATAACCTGAAAGCCTATCTTCAAGCGGCAGAAGAAAAATTTTGTCTGCCTCAGAAAAAAATGTATAAATCGGGCTGTATGTAACCAGAAGAGCTAAAATAATTGCCATTACCGCTGCAGCAGGAAAATGACCGGGAAGCGTCTTTATCCATTCCTGATAATAAAAAGCGGCAGTGCCCAAAAGGAACACCATCACAATGACAATATGGCCATTAAAAATATAGCGGAGATAGCGGGAAAGCTCTTTGACTGTCCTCCCGAACCTCTCCTTCCATAATTGTTTTTCATTAAACATAATCTTCTTCCTTTGTGAGCTGGATATATAAATCATCGAGGGTAGCTCCCGGCATAGCAAATTGCTGCTGGAGCTCTGCTAAAGTTCCCTTCGCCCTCACTTTTCCTTCATGCAAAATCACAAAACGATCACAATATCTTTCAGCAGTTGCCAATATATGGGTGGACATAAGAATACCTGCCCCGCTTTCTTTCATTTTCTTCATCAAATCAAGAAGTGATTGAATGCCCAGCGGGTCAAGACCTACAAACGGTTCATCAACAATGTATAATGACGGCTGCACCAGAAAAGCGCACATAATCATTACCTTCTGTTTCATCCCTTTAGAAAAATGGGCTGGAAACCACTTCATTCTTTTTTCCATTCTGAATTCCTTTAGGAGTGATTCCACTCTTGATTTATAATCTGTTTCAGGCAGGCCGTATGCCATGGCTGTAATACGCAAATGTTCTTCCAGTGTTAATTCATCATACAAAATCGGCGTTTCCGGAACAAAGGTGAATTGCTTGCGATACCCTTCCTTATCCTTAAGGAATTGCCTCCCATTGATTGTTATTTCGCCTTCCTTCGGTTCCATTAAGCCAATTACATGTTTGATGGTCGTACTTTTTCCGGCTCCGTTAAGGCCAATCAGGCCGACTATTTCGTTTTCTCCCACATCAAAGGAGACATCCTTCAAGACCGGATTTCTTGTATAGCCGCCGGTAACGTTTTTAATTTCAAGCAGCGCCATTTTCAACGTCCTTCCTACTATATATGTAAGACCATTGTAAAAAAAGCCAAAGGATATTGTCCAGTTTGGGGAAAATTCCTGTATATAAATCCCGAATCCGGAGATTCTAATCTATGAAGGGGAAACAAATCATTTGAACAACATTCAGATGATCAAAACTTGAAATGAGGTGTCTGTCGCAGACAGTTTCCTTTCAGTATAAGCTTCAAACGTTCCTAATAAAGGGGATGGTTGCATTGCACATGAAACCTGATGATCTTAAACACTTGATCGCTTCACCCGAAAGTGGTCACTAAGTCATTTTTTAAATGAGGTGTTTGTTAAAGACTATCATCCATGCTTTATACGCCCGTGAATGCATATAAAGAAATAAGGGGATGGTCCGATTGAACAAAGATCGATTTTCTCTAGATATGAACACAATTCATTCATAAATGAGGTGTTTGTTAAAGAGAATTTACCTGAAGCAGAAACGTTCCAATAGAAGCTTCCCCTTCACCGAAGGCAGGATTCCAAGTGGATCCTGCCTTTTTATTTTATGAATAGTACAATGCAATAATCCTTATTCCCATTAATATGTTTCACTTTTTTGTTTTTTGGCGAATATGGTAGAATTGTGTAAAAGAATATTTGGTTAGGAGCTGACATAATGAACGATTGTATTTTCTGTAAAATAATCAATGGCGAGATTCCTTCAGCCAAAGTTTTCGAAAACGAGCATGTGATGGCGTTTCTGGACATAAGCCAGGTCACTAAAGGGCATACACTTGTCATTCCGAAAGTACATAAAGATAATTTATATGAAATGGATGCGGAAACAGCCCGCAGCTATTTCGAAGCGGTTCCGGAGATTGCAAGAGCTATCAAGGCTGAATTTGATCCCATTGGTTTGAATTTAATTAATAACAATGGCGAACATGCCGGGCAGACCGTTTTCCACTTTCACTCCCACCTTATTCCCCGCTACGGCGAAGGTGATGGCTTAGGAGTTGTATGGAAATCACATCAATCGGAATATTCAGCGTCCGACCTTCAGGAGATTTCTGAAGCTATAAAAAAACATTTATAAATTTACCTTCCTCCTGTTTCTGCAGGAGGAATTTTTTTGCCTCTTTCATCCCCTAATTTTCAAAATGTTCATTTTTTTCTCTGTACAAATCAGTAAATTTTGTTAACATATTAAATATCTTTATTTCTTTACAGCGTTATAGTGCATTGATTTTATATTTTTGGAGGGAGAAAAATGTACCGTGCTCTAAATTTTAATGCAGGTCCCGCGGCCCTGCCGGAAGAGGTATTAAAAGAAGCGGAAAAGAATTTACTAAATTTCAGCAATACCGGAATGGGCATAATGGAACTAAGCCATAGAAGCAAAGAGTATCAGGCAGTACATGATCAGGCAATAGCACTTTTGAGAAAACTGCTGGCCATTCCGGATGATTATGAGGTGCTATTTATCCAGGGAGGTGCAAGTCTCCAGTTTTCAATGGTTCCGATGAACCTGCTGGGAAAAGATCAAGAAGCCCATTATATCCTCAGCGGCTCCTGGTCGGAGAAAGCCTTAAAAGAAGCAGATAAAATCGGCGAAACCGTTATTTCCGCCTCCAGCAAGGATCAAAAATACCGCTTCATCCCAGCATACAATCAAGATGTGATTCCTGACAATGCCGCGTATCTTCATATTACCAGCAACAATACAATTTACGGTACGCAATGGAAAACATTTCCTTTTAATGAAAAAACACCACTTGTAGCAGATATGTCCAGCGATATTTTAAGCCGTCCATTGGAAGTGGAACAATTTGATATGATCTATGCAGGCGCCCAGAAAAATCTCGGCCCTTCCGGTGTAACAGTAGTCATTATCCGAAAAGAACTATTACAAAGATCATCAGAAAATCTCCCTGCAATGCTGAATTATAATACGTTTGCCAATAATAACTCTTTATATAACACGCCTCCCACTCTGGCTATTTATTTGCTGTCCCTGGTGCTTGAATGGGCGGATAAGAAAGGCGGCCTTCAGCAGATTGAAAAGGCCAATGAGAAAAAGGCGAAAATTCTTTATGATGTAATAGATGAAAGCGAAGGCTTTTACATAGGGCATGCTCATAAAGACAGCAGATCCCGCATGAATGTCACTTTTAACCTTCACAATGAGGATCTCTCCAGGGAATTTCTTCACCAGGCAAAAGAAGCAGGGTTTGTTGGGCTCGGTGGACACCGTTCCATAGGCGGCTGCCGCGCTTCCATTTACAACGCTGTGCCAGAGCAGCATGTTGAAAAACTGGCCGCATTTATGAAAGCCTTTAAGAATAATAATTAAAAATATAACACCTTTTTATCCTAGGGATATGTGTTATAATGAGTTAAAGTTTTTCGCTGCAGGCAAAGAGTGCACTGCAGGAGAGACGAACAGAGCTTAGTCAGAGAATAGCAGAGGAGAGATTAGAAATGAATACAAAAAATTTAGTGGCCTTATCCCTATTAGTCGGGATGGGCGCAGTGCTTCATGCCGTAGTTCCAGGGTTCTTTCTTGGGATGAAACCGGACATGATGCTTACCATGATGTTTTTGGGCATAATCCTTTTTCCAGACAGCAAATGCGTTTTGCTTTTAGGTTTGGTTACAGGCCTGATTTCCGGGCTTACCACAACTTTTCCTGGAGGATTAATCCCGAATATTATTGATAAGCCTGTTACTGCATTCACCTTTTTCGCTTTGTTCCTGATCTTAAAGAAATTCCGGAAGAATATCGTCAGTGCAGCTGTCTTAACAGCAGCAGGAACAATTGTATCCGGAATTGTATTTTTAACTTCCGCATACCTGATTGTCGGACTGCCAGGGCCATTCACTGCCTTATTTGCAGCAGTTGTACTGCCCGCAGCTGCAGTTAACACGGTGGCAATGGTTATCCTTTATCCAGTAGCACAATCAATTGCAAACAGAACAAAGCTGACTCAGCAGACGATCAGCCAGTAATAGACAAAGCCCGCAAAATAAGCGGGCTTTTTATATTTACATTATTGGAAGCTCCCTACAATCATTCCCAGCAGGAACAACAGTGCACCGCCTGCCGCTAGAGCAGCTGCCCTTTTTTTCAGAACATACTTCGGAGGATAGACTCCGGGTTTCTTTATGGAAAGAAAAAAATGAATACCTCCTAAAAACAGCACCACACTCAAAGCAAAAATTCCAGCTGCCGCTCCGGACAACCTATCTCCCCCTTTCACTTTATATCCCTCTACTTAATTGTATGCCTGTATGCCGGGAGCTATGAGGATATGGTTTACCCTTCTATGTTTTGTGATATAGATATAGAAACGGGAACTTTTCATTTTCCGCTTTAGAAAAATGAGAAATGTAGTAAAATAGACATATAAACAAGATTTTGAGGTGATGGTTATGAAAGCCAAATCGTTATTGCTTGGACTATTAGCAGGCGGCGCTGCAGCCGGCATATCAACCTTATTGACCGCACCTGCTTCAGGAAGGGATACAAGACAGCAGTTAAAAGAAACCACAAACACCCTGAAGGAGCAGCTGAGCGAATTAAAATCCGAATTGCTGGCCATAAAGGACTCAGCATCATTTGCTTCAAAGGAAGGAAAAACCGCCTTTAAGGAATTCTCAAACGACATCAAATATTCCATCAGCAATTGGAAAAACGAAATCCTTCCCCATCAGCACAAGCTGCAGAGAGAATTGCAGGAAATTGAAGCAGCCATCCATGAACTTGAAACAAATTTAAATAAAAAGTGAATAAAAAAAATCCTTCTTTTTTCTTTGGTTAAAAAGAAGGATTTTTTTATTTTTGAACGAAAACCAATATATTATGAAAATGCTTCAAAATTTTATTAAGCTTTTAACATGCTCTCATCCCCTGTCCTTAAGCCTTTTATAGAAATATCTAATTATATTTCTAAAAATTTTGTAAATTTATATCTTTATTAATTTTTGTTTTATTGGCATAATGATACTATAAAAAGAAAAATGAACTTCTGGCTGTTTGACCAGAAATAATTAATTTTACAAAGTAGGTGAATTTTTGAATGTCGGATAAACCAATTTCTATGAAGGAAGCAATGATCTTCAGCCAGCGAGTGGCACAGCTGAGTAAAGCCCTGTGGAAGTCTATAGAAAAAGATTGGCAGCAATGGATAAAACCCTACGATTTAAATATTAATGAACACCATATTCTATGGATAGCCTATCATTTAAACGGAGCATCGATTTCCGATGTTGCCAAATTTGGCGTAATGCATGTTTCTACTGCATTCAACTTCTCCAAAAAGCTCGAAGAACGAGGTTTTCTTCAGTTTTCTAAAAAAGAAAGCGATAAAAGAAATACCTATATTAAATTGACTGAGGATGGCGAAAAGGTATTACTAAGTCTGATGGAAACCTATTCACCTGAGAAAAATGCCGTGTTCTCTGGTGCGATGCCATTAAGGGAACTGTATGGGAAGTTTCCAGATATCATTGAAATTATGGCGATAGTCCGCAATATATATGGTGACGATTTCATGGAGATTTTTGAAAAGTCCTTTGCTAACCTTGAAAATCAATTTGATGAAGATGAGGGCAAATTAAAGAAAAAAACAACAGCTGAAAAGGAACTTGTTTAAATAGATAAAGTTCCTTTTATCATTATGTAAACCCTTACAAAGCGAAAGCATGCTGTTCGCTTTGTATTTATGAATTTGGTTGCTCACAGTTTCACATTAGTTTCATTATATTAAAGTTTTTTTCGACAAAATGTGTTAGCTTTCCCTATTGATTTTTTTATTTATTCATCGTAAAGTATCTTAAGTGAGTTTGAAAGATTACTATTTTACTCCATTTGGAGGTATTTATATGATGAATTGCTGGAAGACGATTAACTTCACGAAGCAATATGGATCGCAAAGACTTTTTATACTGTCTTCCTTAACCATGCTGGCTACTTTCATATTTACATATGTTCCTGCAACGTATGTATTTTTGCCAGGTTCCTTTTACGATAATTATTTCATTTTCTTTGCAGCAGGTTTATGGCTGATGTATCCTATGCATAAGCTGCTTCACTTTCTGCCTATTGCACACCTTGGAAGTATGGTTAAAAAACAGCTGACAATTAAATATGGCTTTATGCCAATTATATATATTCGAATAACGGAGCCTATTTCAAAACGGCTTTTCCTGACTGCCACTTTGGCCCCTATGTTTATCATAAACAGCCTGCTTCTGGGTGCTTGCTTTATTTTTCCGCATTATGTTCATTATTTAATAATTCTGTTTGCTTTCCATGCAGGCTTATCTTTTTCTGACATTGTGTGCGCCAAAAATGTGCTGAATGCCCCAAATCAATCTTATGTTGAAGAAAACGAAGATGGGTTTGAGATATTGCTTCATTCCAACCAGTAGCATAAGCATAAATCCCAGGTATCCTGACAAAGGATACCTTTTACTTACCGGACAGGCAATCTTTAATACTATCTTTTTTTTGTGAACTTTGATATTGTAAATAACAGACAAAACATGTAAAAGCAATAATATGACTGCCCAAGGAGGGAATCTTGGATGATCTCCATATTTATTATTTTTGCCGTTTTTATTTTATTTTATATCAACAAGATGACAAATTCGCTTTGTCTCCAAAAAGAGATTCCTGAGGAACGGCAGCCCAAAGTATTCAGAACCATCAACATTCTTATTACCATATTGCTAATCTCTTCTTTTGTAGAAATCTTGTATGCTTAGGATATCCTGAGAGCTCTTAAACATGAGCAAAAGCGGCGGAAATTTTCCGCCGCTTTTATATATACATTAATTTTAAACATCAAAAGCTTAGCAAAAACAAGAAGCTCCAATGATGATTAACAAAATGAACAGCACGACAACTAACGCAAAACCTCCGCCGCATCCATGTCCTCCAGACATATGGTTGCCTCCTCTCAAATTCCGGCACAGGGCCCTGTCAAAAGACCCTATGCCCACCTTAGATTTATAGCCACGCGCAGCCTACAATGATTAGTAAAATAAACAATACAACGATTAACGCGAAACCTCCGCCGTATCCAGCACCCATGGATAACACCTCCCTTTCAGGTTGCTACCATATCCTATTCATTTGCCTCTGTGGTCGGATAGGCTTCTATCCCGGCTACCCTAACTTTTTAGGCTGCTTTGAAACCTCCCATCAGAGGGTTCCATGTATCATATGTACAATTGTCCTGAATGGGATGGGCGAATACCCAAATTTTTCAAAAAACGCTGTGTTAAAAGACCAATCATTACTTTCTTCTTTTGTTATTTTTTACATTTATGGTATAGTAGGGATTGTGATAAATGCAGGCTCTGTGAAGACAATTGCTGTTATTTAAATGTCTAAAAATTCCAGCTCCAGCTCACCAGAGTCGAATTGAAAATTAATTTAGGAGTGTTCAACATGAAAAAATGGATGCTATCCCTCTCCATTGCAGCCGGAGTAATTGGATTAAGCGCATGCAGCAGTACCGGCGGAGAATCAGGAGATGTTGTCGTTGAAACAAAGAGCGGAAACATTACGAAGGACGAGCTTTATGAAGCAATGAAGGAAAAATACGGCGAACAGGCGCTCCAGGAGCTCATTTATGAAAAAGTTCTTTCTGATAAATACGAAGTAACAGACGAAGAACTTAACGAGAAAATCGATGAATTAAAACAGCAGCTTGGCGCTAATTTTGAGATGGCACTCATGCAATATGGCTATAAGGATGAAGAAGATCTAAGGAAAACTTTCAAAACAGGCTTGCTTCAGGAAAAAGCAGCTATTAAAGATATTGAAGCAACAGAAAAAGAAGTTAAAGAATACTACGATAACTACAAGCCAGAAATTAAAGCACGCCATATCCTTGTAGAGGATGAAAAAACTGCGGAAGAAGTAAAGAAAAAGCTGGACGAAGGCGGAAAATTTGAAGACCTGGCCAAAGAATATTCAAAAGACCCAGGATCTGCTGCAAATGGCGGTGATTTAGGCTGGTTCGGCCCTGGTAAAATGGTTCCTGAATTCGAGGAGGCTGCTTATGCCCTTGATGTGAACGAAATCAGCGCTCCTGTTAAATCAGAGCACGGTTTCCACATCATTCAAGTAACAGAGAAAAAAGAGAAAAAGTCATTTGAAGAAATGAAGAAGGAAATGGAATATCAAGTGAAAGTGTCCAAGCTTGACGGCGAAAAAATTCAGCAGGCAATGGATCGTGAATTAAAGGCTGCTGATGTTGATATTAAAGATAAGGAACTAAAAGGAGTTCTTGAAGAACCGGAAGCTGGGGCTGAAGGTGAAGCAGGAACTGAAGAAAAATAATTAAAAACGGGGCTCCAGGCTGGAGTCCCGTTTTTTATGTTTTTTAGACTGATTCCAATCAGCCTGCAGATTGCTGAGTGGATTTCCGCTCTTCTTTTTCCCTTTCAAGACGCTTCATATAAATTTCACCCTCACGTTCAATGCTGTCTTGCTCCACCTTTTTCTCTTCTCTGCCCGTCGTTACCGCCATATATGCACTTACAACGATTCCGGCTGCAACAAAATATACCCAAATTGGAATCATCAGTTTCCCCTCTTTCATTTCTTAATGGTTGTCCATTTACTAAAAATGTATGCTAAACCAGGAAAAATATGATAGACAGGAAATAAAAAGGCCATCCTTTCCATTAGGAAGGATGGCAGTTATTATTTATGAAAACTGGGCTTATAGAATGAACGGTTATCCAGAGCAAATACCCGCTCCGAGAACTCTCCCGGTTTCACCCTCTCAAGGGCTCTATCAAGCATATTCATTTTTGCATCAATATTATCAATATAATGAAGAATTTCTGCTTCCTTGATAAGCGGCGGTTTTGGACTGCCCCATTCCGCTTTACCGTGATGGGATAAAACCATATGCTGAAGGATCATAATCTCTTCACCGCTGATTCCCAGTTCCTCAGCAGCTTTTCCAATTTCATTAATCATAATGGTAATATGTCCAAGCAAGTTTCCTTCTATTGTGTAAGATGTTGAAATCGGTCCAGACAGCTCTGTAATCTTTCCTAAGTCGTGTAAAATGACTCCAGCATACAATAAGTCCTTATCCAGGCTTGGATACAAACCGGAAATTGCCTTTGCCAAATCCAGCATGGAAACTACATGATAAGCAAGACCGGATACAAACTCATGATGATTCTTCGTAGCGGCCGGATATTCAAGAAAGTCCTTTTGGTGCTTCTTCAATAAATGGCGAGTAATCCTTTGGATATTCGGATTTTTCATTTCAAATATATATTGAGTGATTTTACTCATCATTTCATCTGTACTTAAGGGCGCTGTTTCCAGAAAGTCTGCCAGCTTGACCGGATCTGTTGGGGACGCCGGCCGAATTTGGCGGATTCTTAGCTGATTGCGTCCACGGTAATTTAAAATATCCCCTGCCACTTTTACAATGGTTTCAGGGCTGTAGTTTTTCGCATCATCATCAGACACGTCCCAAAGCTTGGCTTCAATTTCTCCGCTTTGGTCCTGGAAAATTAGGGTCAAGAACGGTTTTCCATTACTCGCAATCCCTTTAGCTGCACTTTTGATAAGCAGAAAAAGCTCGATTTGTTCTCCTACTTCGTAATAAACAATTCCTTTTGACATACGCGCACCGACGCTCCCTTCACGAGGTTGTTTAAAAAGGGCACTAAGAAACTGACAGATCTTTGGCAGCCTCATTAAACATGCAATTCTATTAACCTAGTATACCACACAGATCCCGCTCTCTCCTAAATTAATCATGTCTTTTGTCCGCTACAAAAACCCATTCACTTTTTCATGAATGGGTTTCTATGATACTTGCAGTTTACAGCAAAAGCAGCAATATTGGAATGAATAAAGAAAGGATAATTGCAGAAGTTGTCATGGCTATACACCCCATGGCACCTTCTTCCTCTCCCCACATGAGTGAACGGCTGGCTCCCAGCATTTGTGCTGAAGTGCCCATTGCCAATCCTTTGGCAGCTTTACTATTTATTCCAAGCCACTTCAATAAGTTTGGTCCCAGCATAACGGAAAAAAGACCAGAAAATAGTACAAAGAAAACAGTAAAGCCTGTGGTTCCTCCCAGGCCATCCGAGACCGTTAAGGCTACCGGGAGTGTTACCGAACGCGGAATAAGAGATGCCATGATCTCCTGATTAAAGTGAAAAACCTGTGACATGCTGTAAACCGAAAATATGCCTAAGGAGGTCCCGGCAAAGACTCCTGAGAATATTTTCTTAAGATGTCTTTTCATTAAGGGCCACTCCTTATATAAAGGAACAGCAAAAGAGACAACCGAAAGCTGGAGGAGCAGTTCAAACAGACTGTTTCCTTTTTGATAGACTGATAGAGGTATGTTGCATATTAGAAGAATGATAATTAAGAGCGCGGTTCCGGTGTATAAAGGATTCAACCAGCTCTTCTTAAACTTCCTGAAAACTTGCAGGCTTGCGATATAACTGGCAAGAGTCATCAAGATGCACCCTATACTATTGAAAATAACAGAACTCATTTTTGACTCCTCCTTCTTATGTTCTCATACAATTGAACAGAATACGCTGTGCCCAATAAACAACAAAAGCTGCTTAGAATCAGCACCAAAAGGAAATGAAAATTTAATAGAGGAATAAAATTGGGAGATAAAAATAATCCAATGACAAAGGGGATAAACAGCAGGGTCATATGTTTAATTTGAAAAGATGCTGCTTTCTCTATCCATTCTAATTTAATTCGGTTGGTTACCAATAGGATTAATAACATAATCATCCCTATGACACTTCCAGGAAGCGGAATATGAAAGAACACAGCCGCAAAATTCCCTGCAATCAGAAAAATAGCGAGTAACAATATTTGAATCAGCCAGGGCAAATTATTTTCTCCTTCCTAACCGCTTTTTATCATCTTACTGGATAAAAAAAGAAAAAACATGATATTTGTAAGGTTTCTTTACACACTTTTTAATATGCCTCTTGTGTAATTGTAAGATTTGCTTACAGCACTTATAAAAAAAGCTGCCTGTTATAATTACACAGACAGCTTTTCCTTTGCAACGGACTGTATTTGTTCTTCCTGAAAATGCGGCAGAAGATGCTTATGACAGGTAAAAAATAAAATTTGCCTGCCTGTAAGGTTCTTTAACAGGTTAATCATTCTTTCAGTTCGGACATGATCAAAATTCACGAAGCTATCATCTATAATAATAGGGAAGGGGTACTTTCCATAAATCGTCATGGCGAGTGCCAGCCTAACGGATACGTATATCTGTTCCGCAGTCGCCTGGCTCAGCTCTTTTGCTTCAAAAACTGCTCCTGTCTTGCTTTCTATAAGAAACCCGCTTCCTTCTTCTTTAGGAAAAATCCGTACATAGCCGCCATTTGTTAAAACAGAAAGAAATTGCTCTGCTTTTCCCAGCATTTTGGGCAAACGCTCATTTTTAAAACTGTTTATCGTTCTATCTAATATATCCTTGGCAGCAGCATATTTTGCCCATTCCCTTGCTTCTTCTTCAAACTCAGATTTCAGCAAGGCGAACCTATGAAGGAGTTCCGCATAGGTTCCGCCCTCTTCAAGGATTTGAATTTCATATTTGACCTCTGCAAGCTTGCTCTGTAAACAAGGGATGCTTTCCTGGAGGAGAGCAGCTTCTTCGCTGACAGCTTGTACCTCTGCTTCTGGATTTGTCACATTGGAATATTTAGTGATTTCTTCCTGTGAAAAAGAGTTAAGATTAATTTGCTTGCGGACCTGTTTAATCTGTTCTTCAAGTTCTTTTAATTTCTGTGCTTCAGCAGCTTTTTCCCTGTACTCTTCGGCTGCATTGGTTCCGGCAAGGGAAAGCTGATTCTCGTAGTTTTTTTGAAAGTGGCTAAGTTCGGCCAGCACTGTGCTGTGTTCTACCTTTAACTCATGAAGCGCGGCTTCCCTTTCACCCTGCTTAATATGTTTTTCCGTTTCTTCTTTTAGTCTTTTTTTCAATTGATAGCCGATTTCCTGTACACTTCCAGGCTCGCTGTCCAATAAACCTTTTAGCTTATGAAAAGTATGAAGCTTTTCATTGATTCCCTTTTCTGCTGATGCCTTTCTTTCAGTAGTGTATTTCTTTTCCCTGCAAAAGGCTTTTAGCTGTTCAATCAGATTAAACGCTTCACTCAAATAGGTTTTGGAGATATCATGAGGGAGAAATAGCTGTTTACCCAGCTCCAGCAGTTCATTCTCAAGTTCGGCACATTCATTCTCCCATTTTTCAAAAGAGGCAATGACCTTTTCGTATTTTTCATTTGCCTGTTCAAGCTGAAACTGCAATTGGATAAGCTGATTTTGCCGTTCGCTGTCTTTCTTCAGCTGTGCCTCCAGGCTGGCTGCATGCTGAATGTCAGGCTGCTTTAATTTATCAAGCAGTGTGCGTTCTTTTTCACTCAGAGCTTTTATCTCATTTTTAATAAAGCTGTCTTGCCCTTTAGGCTCTTTTTTACTGGCAATGGCAAAACAAAAGGCTGCGCCTATAAATCCTGCACCTGCAATCACCCATGATTGGCTAAAGATTCCCCAGCCGAACAAAGCTGTAAAAAGAACTCCCAAAAACAAAAGCTGCCTTTTCTCCTGGTATGTTTTTTGCCGTCTTTTTTCCTGCTCCTTTTTTTCTGCTCTCTGAAGGAACTGAAGCCTCTCCTGTGTATCCTGCAGTTCTTTTTCGATATTATGCCTATCTGCAGTGAAGCTTAATGTTTCCTTAATGGCTGAACGTTCCTCTTCCTTAAGAAGCTGTTCTTTCAATTCGCCAATTTTTCGTTCCATGTTCTCCAGCACTGACTTTTCATCGTTAAATTGATCATCCAATTCCTGTTTCAGTGCTTGAAGACGGTTTCGGCGAATGTGCGCATTATTAACCTTTTCCTTCATAAAAACACTCGTATCAACTTGTTCAAGCTGCTGTTCGTCAATTTGGAGATGAAGTCTTTCCTGAAGATTAAAGATTTCTTCTGTAATATTTTCCAGCTTAATTGATAATTCTTTTTCTTCTTGGTTTAACTTTTCCAAAAACGGCAGCCCTTCAACCGCTGCATTGATGTGATGCTCATGCTTAAGGAGCAAATGATCCGGCTGATTATTCTGCAGCTCTTGTTCCAGGATAATTATTCTGGATTCCAGACTAGCTCTGCGCCCTTCCAGGGGCTGAATCATACTTTCGAGTTTCTCCAAAAGAGCAAGCCCATTTGCCGGGAAAGAAATGTCTGCAAATTTTTCCCCTTCTTTGATCAGCTCTTGCTCCTCTGTTATTAATGGATATAGGTCCTGCCATTCTTTTAAACGATACAGCTCCTGCTGAGCTTGGTTCAGTCTCTGATGTATTCTGTTTAAATCGTTTTCAAGATCTTCTTTTTCACGAAGCAATGTCCAATACTGCTCATTATTCTGCTCCGCTTTTTTCAAATCCTGATGCAGCTGCTTCATCTCTTTTAGCTTTACATTCAGGGAAGGCTTTTTTCCGTTTGGCTTAAAGCGGCTTTCTAATTCCTTTTGAAGTATATTTTCCGCAGAAACCAGATGATCCGTTCCCAGTGAACCTGCTGAAAACAAATACCTCCCCAAACCTTCACCCTTCATTTGATTTACATTTTGCAGCCCATGGATATTAAAAGAGAAAATAGATTGATACAGCCCTTTATCAATGTGGTGAAGGAGATCGTTTAAAAGCTCTTCCCCTCCCCTTGTTCCATCCTCAAGCAAGACACTGACATCCCCGGATGCTTTTCCTTTAACACGCTCTATGACCGCTTTCCCTCTATCAGGAAAAATCGCTGTAAGCCTGCCCCCATATTTTGCTCCTTCCTTGGGCTCATACCTTAATTCCGATTGAATCTTAGCTGGAAAGCCAAAAAGAATACTATGGATAAAAGACATAATGGTAGATTTGCCTGCCTCATTTTCTCCGTAGATCACCTGCAAAGATTGAACATCGGCTAATATAAAGTCAGCAAGCTTTCCATAACCGTAAATATGTATATCTGTAATTTTCAAAGGCCCACCTCCATTCAATGTCCTTCAGCTTTGTATAGAAGATCCACAAGCAGTGCTTCGGCTTCATTTGCGATTTTCCGTTTTTCATCCTTATCGAGCTCGCCCAAAAACCTTCTTGCCAGGGGATGTGCATACAAGGCCAGAGCTCTTTCATTTCCTTCTGCAAAATCACCTGCAGTTTTAAAAAGCTCATTGAAAAAATCCGATTCATGTGCCAGCTTTTCTTTATTCCACATTCTTTTTTCATTCATGGCCAGACCGGAAATCCATACAAAAGACTCCTCTTCTGCCTCTTCCTCCTGCAAAGATTCGAGCAGCTCACCATTCCTCAAGCTTCTTAATTCGTGATCAGACAAGCCTACATCGTTGAGTGTCAAATTTATGATTGTTCCCTTTCTGTTTTGGCGCTTCTCTTCAATCAAACTTAAGCAAATCTCATAAATCTCCTGATAGCTTTCCGATTTTGAAGCATCTATTTCTGCCTTCTCCCATATAACAGGAGCAGCTTCGAGAAACTCCGTCTTTGCACCAGAACTATCCAGCTCAACTAAATAGCATCCTTTGGGACCAGTTTCTTTCCGGTTCCTTCCCTGTATATTACCAGGGTAAATGACGGGTGGCTGGGAGAGTAAGATTTCTCGTTTATGTATATGTCCGAGAGCCCAATAATCAAAGTCCTTTTCAAGCAAATCATTTATTCGGAATGGGGCGTATTGAGCATGATCACTGTTGCCTTCAAAAGAACCATGAAGGATTCCAATGTGCAGGTCAGCTCCATTTTCCCTGCTATATTGATCGATCATCCGTTCCGCCACATGTCTCTTAGGGTAGCTGAAACCATAAAGGTGAACGGATGTGCCATTTTCAGCAATATGCTTCACCACTTCAACTTCATGGGAAAAAATATGGACATTTTCCGGCATTGGCAAGTGGGCCCATCGCCCATCCATATGATCATGATTTCCATGGACTGCATAAACAGCAATCCCGCATTCAGCCAGCCGCCCCATCTCTTTCCGAAAACGTGTTTGGGCCCTTATGCTCCTGTCTTCACCGTCAAACAAATCTCCGGCTAAAATAATAAAGTCCACAGTATGGAAAATGGCTAAGTCAACAATTTTCGTAAATGCGTCAAAAGTACTTTCCTGGAGCCTTTTAAAAATGAATGGGGGCAAATGCTTCAAACCGGACATTGGACTATCCAGATGCAAATCAGCTGCATGAATAAACGTAACTCTTTTCATGTAAACTTCCTTTCATTCCTTTTCTCTCATTTTACCGCATTCAAAAAGCGAATGCACGTTCCTATTCGAAATTAAATTGCTATATGTTCCCTTCTGATAATTTTCCTGAAGTTTGTTTTAGACTGGAAAGCTTGTGCATAAAAATGTACAAGGGCACTTTCCTTTAGGACAGGTTTGCAGTTCAAGGAAAATTTATAGGGCGGAGTGGTATATTGGGAATTGGAATTTATTTAAGTTATGTGTTTCTCGGACTATCCCTGGCAGCTCCAATCGGGCCGGTAAATGCTGTCAGGCTTGAAAAGGGGATAAAAAATGGATTTTGGCATGCGTGGATTGTTGGAGTGGGCTCCATGTTTGCTGATGCCTTTTATATGCTGGTTGTATACCTTGGCCTTGTCCATTTTTTGGACGCCCCTATCGTACAGATTTTCCTGTGGCTTTTTGGAGGATTTATTCTCTTATATACAGGGATCGAGAGCATTGCAAATGCCAATAAAATTTCCATAAGCTATGTGCGGAGCCGGGATTCATTGTATAAATGCTTTTTTTCCGGATTCATTATGTCCATATCCAGTCCTCTCTCCATTCTGTTCTGGCTGGGCATCTACGGTTCGGTTCTTGCAAAAACAGCAGCAGCCTATGGAAAAACAGAACTCCTTTTATACAGTACAATGATTTTTCTGGGACTCATGCTATGGGATTTATTTGTCGCAGGACTGACCACAGGGTTTCGCCGATTCCTTACTTCAAAAGGGATTATCGTCATTTCTATTCTTTCAGGAATATCGCTGATTGGTTTTGGGCTTTATTTTGGATTCGAAGGATTAAAGGCACTGTTTTCTTAAAAAAACCCCATTGAAAAAAGCTCCGTTTCTTAAAGACGGAGCTTTTTTCATATTAATCGTTTTTAGTAAGCTGTAAGGCTTTTTTGATATCTTTAAAGGAATTCGACTTTCCATACATCAATACTCCGCCCCTGTATACTCTCGCTCCAAATACAGCCAGTAAAATAATGGCAGCCAGCAGGATCACGATTCCAAGAATTGGCTCCCATACAGGCAGTGACAGCATCCCCACTCTCATGAACATGAGCATCGGAGTGAAGAATGGAATATAAGAGGTGATTGTTACAAAAGAAGCTTCCGGCTGACCTAATCCAAACATAGCAATCATAAAGCCTGCCACAACCATCATGGTCATTGGAGTAATCATCTGCTGGATATCTTCAATCCTGCTTACCAGCGAACCAAGAAAAGCAGCCAGTGTGGCATAAAGGAAATATCCAAGAATGAAAAAGATGAGTGCATAAGCGATAGTCGAAGCCGGAATGTTTCCAAAGCCAAAAAATTCAAAAAAGCCGCCTTCCATCGAATCAAGATTTTGTTTGACTGAAGAATAACCTACTAATAGAATAAGTGCCATCTGTGTCAGGCTAAGCAGCCCAATTCCCAATATTTTTGCGAACATCTGCTTGATTGGAGAAACACTGGATATTAAGATTTCCATGACACGGGAAGACTTTTCTGTTGCTACTTCCATGGCAATCATATTGGCATATAAGATTACGGCAAAATAAATGATAAATAATAGAACATAAACAAGCCCTCTTGCCTGATTCAGTTCTTCTTCTGTTTTGGCGTTTTCTTCAAGAGCGGTTTTATCAAAAGGTACCGGCTCATATAATTTGCTTAATTGCTCTGGACTAAGATTAATTTGAGTGGCAGCCATTTGTGTTTTCAGCTGCTGCAGCCCGCCCTGCAATTCGGATGGGATGGCTGAATCGGCTATGCTTCTGGCTTTATAGGCCGCTTCTGGGAGCTCATCTTTACTAAAGGATAACAGTAAAAGCCCTTTATAATCTCCATCTTTAACAGCAGTTTCCCCTTCTGCCTCAGACCCTTTGTATGCAATTAAAGTTATCTTGTTATTTAGAGCATCCATTTGTTCCTGAAGTGGAGTTAACAGCACACCAGTCTCATCGATTACTGCAACTCTATCTTCATCATCCTTATTAAAATAATCAATAATACTTGATAAGTTGGCAAGCCCTGCAACAATCACCACAGTAATGAGGGTCGTTGCAATAAAAGACTTGGTCTTCAGCTTGCTTAAATAAGTATGAAGAAGGATCGTCATAAAATTACTCATAGGAAGCACCAGCCTTTTCTATAAAAATATCATTCAGGGACGGCTCTTCCAGTACAAACTTACGGACAAAACCCTTCTCTGCAACCTCCCTGAAAATGCCTTCAGCTGCTTCTTCCCCGGAAATCTGCAGCTGAATTCCCTCAGCTGTCTGTCTGGCCTTCACCACTCCCCTGCTATCCGCTAAAAAGCTTAAGTCATAGTCTGCATGGATAACAAGATTCTTCCTACCAAAGGAACGTTTAATTTCTTTTAGAGACCCGTGCACAACAGGCCGTCCTTTTTGCATGATGCATAAATGCTCACAAAGTTCTTCTACATGTTCCATCCTATGGGAGGAAAAAACAATCGTTGTGCCGCTATCCTTCAAATCCTGCACAGCATCCTTCAGCTGCTCTACATTCACCGGATCCAGCCCGCTGAATGGTTCATCCAATATTAATAGCTTTGGCTTATGTATAACTGCAGTAATAAACTGGATTTTTTGCTGGTTGCCTTTTGATAGCTCTTCAATTTTTTTATTGGCATATTCGGGAACCTTAAAGCGCTCAAGCCAATATGTTAATTCCTTTAAACAATCCTGCTTTGCCATCCCCCTCAGCTTAGCTAAATAGACTACCTGATCCTTGACCTTAAGCTTTGGATACAAGCCTCTTTCTTCGGGAAGGTAGCCTATCAGCGGACTAGTTGAATAATCGATGGGATTTCCATTCCACGTAATCTTTCCTCCGCTGGGATCCAATAGCCCCAATATCATTCGGAAGGTAGTCGTTTTACCGGCGCCATTCGCCCCCAGGAATCCAAACATCTCACTTTCGGGAATAGATAGAGATAAATCATCAACTGCCGTAAACTTGCCAAAACGCTTTGTTACATGTTCAAGCTCTAAAGCCATATCGAACTCCTCCTTTGCCTAATTGGTAATACGGCCATAACATAAAAAAGGTTCACTATTTTTAAAAATTTAGCATCTTAATTTACGGCATTTCTTTTAAAAAATATTTTGCACATTTATAAAAATTATGCAAGAATAATAGTAACTATCTGAATTTTATAATAAAGGAGTATCTTATTATGAAAACGTACAAGCTTACTGCATTTGAACAGGACGGGGAAAAGATATTGGATGAATCATTCCAGGCAGCTACAGATGACGAAGCTAAGAGTGTGGGAGAAAACCTCCTTAAGGAAAAAGGGCTGGATGAAAAAACGCACCGCTGTACTTCTCCGGCCGGCAAGCTGATTTTGTTTCATAGGTAGTAAAAAAGCAAAGGGCTCAGCTCTTTGCTTTTCTTCCTTCAATCTTTATTTCCCTTTAAACACAGGCTTTCTTTTTTCAATAAAGGCCTGGATACCTTCTTTGTGATCATCCGTTTGCCTCATTTTATGCTGGCCGAGCTTTTCGAGCTCAAGCACTTTCAGCAGGAGCGGCCGGTTTTTATCAGCAAGAATTTTCTTTGTCTTAATCATTGCTTCTGTTGGACTGTTAAGCCATTTGCTTAATTTCGCATCAACAGCTGTACTTAAATCAGCCCCTGCAATTTCGTGAATCAGCCCCATTTGTAAAGCCTCATCTGCAGTCAGCACTTTTCCTTCCCAGATTAAATGCTTAGCTTTATCCTCGCCAATGCGCTGTTGCAGGAAGAAGTGAGACCCTCCATCAGGAATTAATCCAATTCCAATAAAATTCATGGCAAGCTTGCTGCCCTTATCTGCCAAAATATAATCAGTGGCCAATGCCAGGCTTAATCCCAAACCAGCAGCTGCACCTGTTACAGCACTGATTGTCAGCTTCGGCATGCTATATAGAGTTACAACCAGCTCATTGATGCAATCCATCACAACTGGGAAATCGCTTTCATTTGTTTCCAAAAGCATTGTTTTAATATCCCCGCCTGAGGAAAATGCACGGCCCTTTCCTTTTAATACAACGATATCCACCTCATCCATTTGGCTTATATCCTTCATAGCAGCCAAGAGCCCCTTAATCATTTCCACATTCAATGCATTCAGTGATTCCGGCCTGTTCATCTCAACTGTGGCCACTCGCCCATCAAGCTGTATGCTGACAGTATCAGTTACAAAATCTGTTGCCAAATCCTTCCCCTCCTTTTTGTGCTCCTTTTATTATAAAGAGTATTATTATATTTAAAAAGTGTTTTGTCTAAAAATTTTTAATTTTGTCACTTATTCAAGTTTTTTGCTGCAAATACAAACTATAGCAGAAGTTAAGCAAGTTTTAACGTTCCAAACCTGCACTAAAAAACAGCATCCGCAGAAGGATGCTGCACTTGGCCGATATTTACTTGGCATTACCTGTATATTCTTTTTGAACCTGATCTCTTAATGCCATTTTGAGGAATTTCCCTACTGATGTTTTTGGTATTTCATCAAAGAAAAGAATTTCATCCGGTAGCCACCATTTTGCAAATTGCGGCTTCAGGAATTCATAAAGTTCTTCTTTTGTTGTCTGCCCTTTAAATGGCTCTTTCAGAACAACGCAAGCCACCGGCCGTTCCTGCCACTGCTCATGCGGGACAGCAACAACCGCTGCCTCAAATACCGATTCATGAGCCATTAAGGCATTTTCGATATCAACAGAAGAAATCCACTCCCCTCCGCTCTTAATCAAATCTTTTGTCCGGTCAACAATTTTCATAAATCCTTCTTCATCAATGGTTACTACATCACCCGTGTAGAGCCAGCCATCACGGAACGCCTCATTGGTCCGCTCATCCTTGTAATATTCAGAAGCAATCCATGGTCCTCTTATGGCGAGTTCCCCCATTTCCTTTCCGTCCCATGCTGCTTCCCCATCCTTGCCGGCAATCTTCATTTCCAATCCGGGTACAAGTATGCCCTGTTTGGCTTTTATGTCCAGCTTCTCTTCTGCAGACAACTCTTCCTGATAGCTTTTTAAAGTCGAAATAACAACAAGAGGGCTTGTTTCGGTCATTCCGTAAGCATGCATGAATGGAATGTTGTGCTTTTGCTCGAAAGCTTTAATCATGCCTTTTGGTGCCGCCGATCCTCCGCACAGAACCGATCGGAGTGAACTCATGTCATATTTATTTTCATCAAGTTCTTTTAATAGTCCAAGCCAGATTGTCGGCACTCCAGCTGTTATCGTAACTTTTTCTGATTGGATAAGCTCAGCCAGAAGTTTAGGTGTAAAATATGGTCCCGGCAAAACGAGAGTGGTTCCAAACCAGACAGCAGCAAAAGGCAGCCCCCATGCATTTACATGGAACATCGGCACTACCGGAAGGGCGATATCTTTCTCGCTTACCGCTGCACTATCTGCCATTCCCAGTGCCATACTGTGAAGGACTATACCCCTGTGGGAATAGACGACACCTTTAGGGTTGCCTGTGGTTGCTGAGGTATAGCACATTCCAGCTGCTGAATTTTCATCCAGATCATCAGGATATTCATATGCTCCGCTTGCTTCTTTGATAAGTGTTTCATAGTGATAAACCGGCGAAAGAGAAGTCTCCGGGATTTCACCTTCATCAGTCATAATGATGAACGCCTTGACCGTCTTCAGTTCATCCTTAACCTTCTCAATTAGGGGTACAATGTCAGGATCGATCAGCAGCACCTTATCTTCAGCATGGTTAATTATATAAGTAATATGCTGAGGTGACAGACGAATATTAATCGTATGGAGAACGGCTCCGCTGCATGGAATTGCAAAATAAGCTTCTAGATGGCGATGATGGTTCCATGCAAGTGTCCCGACCTTGTCCCCTCTTTCCACTCCTAGATTTTGCAGGCTTTCTGCCAGCTTCCTGGTCCGTTCTGCAATCTCCTTATATGTAAATCTCTGAATTCCGCCGGCCGTTCTTGAAAAGACCGTCTTCCTTGGAAAATACTTTTCTGCGCGCTTTATCATTTGCGTCATAGTCAAAGGCGTCTGCATCATCATTATAATTCCCCCTTTTAAGAAAACGCTTACATTCAGATTCATAGAATTCTATGATCTTTATTACCTATTTCATTCTCTTTATTTTCAGGAAATCCTTTAATATTTTTCTAAATTTTCTAAAATATTTCTCCAAAATAATCCCTGCCTATTCGGCCAGGGATTCATGTTTATTAAAAAGTTCTTTTAATATTTTCAATTTCTCTGCTGCATAATGCTCAAAACTGTCATTATACGATTTAGGATCCTTTGGGTTTGCAAAATGAGTGATTTTACCTGTCTGCGGATCAATGAACTTACTGGAAGCCCCGCATCCAAGCCCAATGATTGTCTGCTGTTCTTCCATAATCATGATGTTATAGATGCTTTCCTGATTCGGAAGGGCATAGCCGACATTTTCAAGATTGCCGAGAATATTTTTCTGACGGTAAAGATAATAAGGATGGTAATTATTCACTTTTGTCCAGTCCTCAGCCATGACCATCATTTTTTCAATTTCTTCACGTTCGGCAACTTTATATTTTTGCTTGTTCTTTGTCATTTCCGAAGCTCGTTTAAAGGATAAAGTATGAACTGTCAGGGATTCCGGCATTAATTTCTCAGTTTCATCCAGAGTATGTGAAAATTCCGGCACGCCTTCTCCAGGAAGCCCAATAATCAGATCCATATTGATGTTATTCATTCCCATATTGCGGGCCAGATGGAATTTATCCACGGTTTCTTCCACTGTATGGTGGCGGCCAATGGCTTTCAGGGTCTCCTGAATATAGGACTGAGGATTGATGCTGATGCGGTCAATATTCCATTTTTTCAGCACTTCAAGCTTTTCAGGTGTGATCGTATCCGGACGGCCGGCTTCTACAGTGACCTCCCGTATGTTTTCTACTTCTGGAAAAGATTCATACATTTCCTCATAAAGCATATCCATCTCATCCGCCGTAATGCTTGTCGGAGTACCTCCTCCGTAATAGACAGTAGTAATTTTCACATCATTTTCTTTCAGCCACTCCCCAATTTTGCGCATTTCGTAATGCAGACCGCCAAGGAATGAATTTACAGAACCCTGCCTGCCATTAATCGCATATGCAGGAAAAGTGCAATATGCGCATTTTGTCGGGCAGAATGGAATGCCAATATATATGCTGACTTCATTTTTCAAGTCATAAAGATCCGGTACGACAGCAAGCTGCCTGTCTACGATATTCTGCATAAGCTGGGTTTTTTCATCTGTAATCAAATACTCTTCCTTCAGCTGCTGATGTGCTTCATGAAGAGGTGTCTGCTGCTGTATGGCACGGTGAAGCAATTTTGTGGGACGTACCCCCGTCAGAATTCCCCACTTTTGAATAATGCCTGTCCAATCCTGCAAAACAGTCAGATATACATGGGATACTGCATTTTTCATTTGTTTGAAATTCTCTTTTTCTGACTCAGCCGGAACGAATTCCTTCTCAAAATTGGCTGAAAGGTTCTTGCCATCTTTATCAGTAAGATCTGCAATGGCTTTAATGTGTTTTCCATTTTCAAGCTGAAAATTAATTGTCAGATCAGCTGCAGCATTCTCACCCAGCGTCACCGTACATTCTTCAAAAAAGAGGTTCCCGATCAGCCGGAGCGGCCGATGGAACCGTTCATCCTGTAAACCCAAAATTGAAATATTCAAATCGATCACCTTTTTTAGAAAATATATTAAATCTGCCGATGTTTTCGTTTTCTTCAGGCAGCTGAAAAGTGTCTATTTTTCATGTTGACAAACTTCTTTTAGTGTACAGAAATGGGGAAACAAGGTCAATATAAGGGGAATAATTCCTAATGGATTGCTTATATTTATTCAGGGTTCTTCTTCCTTTCTCCTTTGCCAGTTTTGCAAAGCAAAAAAAGAGCCGATTACCTAATCGAACTCTCTTTCATTGATTTTATTTTAATAGATTCATTTTCTTCAGGAAATCGATTGGATGCTGCTTGCGGAAATGTTCTTTAACCATGTAGCTTACGCCGTTCTGGTCATTGGATCGGGTCAGCCAGTCGGCTGCTTTTTTTACTTCTGCAGGAGCATTTCCCATCGCCACACCGAGACCGGCGGCTTCAATCATATCCAGATCATCTGCCGAGTCGCCTATGACGACCATTTGGTTTCGGGAAATTCCGAGATGTTCACATAAATAGAGCAAACCATTCAGCTTTGAAACACCGGCAGGAACAATGTCCAACCGCAGATCACTCAATTTAATGACTTCTACATTTTCAAACATGCCCCTAATGGCTGCATGAGTATCCTCAAGATCGTCTTTATCTTCAAAATACACTTCAATTTTTGGGGGCGTGACCGGCTCATCTAAAATGGTGTCACTTAATGAATCCACAAATTGCTGCGAGTAAAAAATGGGATCCCCGGTTGTAAAAACAGTTTTAGCAAGCATATTGGTATTTAACTTGGTTTTGTTGGCAAGAGAATATTTTTCGTGCACCAGCCTGATTTGACAGGTAAAGCCTTCAAGCAGGCGCACGATTTCAAACGTTTCATCTTCCTGTATCCTTTTTACAAATATCGGCTTTTCCTGAGAAGCTGCAATATAAGCCCCCCTGTGTGTGACCAGCAAAGAATTGATTTTTAATGCTTTAGCCGCTTTTTTCGCGGATGGAAAGCTTCTGGATGTAACAAGTGTTACATAAATTCCTTTTTGCTGTACATATTCAATCGCTTCTTTTGTTGATTTATGAAGTCTTCCATTTGATTGGAGTAGTGTTCCGTCAATATTTAAAGCAAGCATTCTATATATCATCCAATTTGCCCCCTATTCTCGGTGTGAAATTGTCCTATTACACTTTTATGAAGGGAAGGATTGGATTAGAACATGACATGGACAATGCAGAAATTTTTTTATAGCTTATCTGCATAGTGACGGTGTTTATCTGTTTTTATAGATCATTTGATTTTAAGAATAATAAATTATTCATTTACAATTTGTATACACCGTATTAAGATGGAGTCAATAAAAACTGCATATCTTATTTTGCACTAGGGGAGCTTTAATGGCTGAGAAGAACAATCCGTTCTGACTCTTATCACCCGATCTGGATAATACCAGCGTGGGGAAGTGCAGGTGGACGGCTATCATTTCTAGTGTATTGATAACATTCAACTGCATTTCCTAATGGGAATGCAGTTTTTTATTTTTATTTAAAATAGGAGGAATGACAAAATGCAAGAAAATTTCTTATGCGGAACAAGCGAGATTACAGGATGCAGGTTTTCAATCTATCCAATGACTGACAGGTTTGTGGATGTTATTTTATCTGCTCTAAAAGAAGTGGATACAAGCAAGGTATGGATGGAAACAGATGATGTGAGCACTTGTGTGCGCGGAAGGTCCATTCATGTTTTTGATGTGGTCAAAGCTATTTATCTTGAAGCTGTTAAGCATGGTGACCATGTAGTATTTAATGGCACATTTTCAAATGGATGCCCTGGGGATACTGCCGGCGATGCTTATCTTGCTGAAAATGAGGATAGGGCGAATGAAAAAAAATCAGCAGGAATCAGCCAGGAAGTCGCTGTACAGTTCGCACTTTATCCGATGGGGATTCCTGCATACATGAACGTCATTATGGACCAGGTCGAGCTCGCAAAGGCTCAGGGAACGTTTACTGAAGGTGTCCATTATGCTTCAAGATTAGATGGAGATGCACACGCTGTTTTTAAAACGCTGGAAGATGCTTTCGAAAGCTGTAAGAAAAGCGATTCTACTCATACTGTCATGACGGTGAATATGTCTGCGAACAGTCCTTCCAATAAGGGGGCTATGTAATATGCTCGAAAAATGGAAGCTCCGTGAAGTCATTGTCCTGTCTGTCCTCGCTGTTGTGTTTGCAGTTGTATACCTGGTGTTCATGCAATTTGGCAACGTGCTATATGCGATGTTCGGCTTAATTGGCTATGATCTGATTTTTGGCATTTGGTTTATTGTTTCAATCATCGCAGCGTACATAATCAGAAAACCCGGTGCAGCCTTTTTATCGGAAACCATCGCTGCAGCCATTGAAGTCATGATTGGCAATGCAGTAGGCCCTCGCCTGATTCTTTCAGGTATGATTCAGGGGATTGGAGCAGAAGCTGTTTTTGCGGCCACAAAATGGAACAATTACCGTACATGGGTTTTAATTGCTGCCGGCATGGGCTCTTCTGTTACAAGCTTTATTTGGGGCTATTTCATTTCCGGCTATGCTGCCCTCTCACCCGGTTATGTAACTGCCATGTTTTGTGTGAGACTAATTAGCAGTGCTTTACTTGCTGGATTGCTGGGGAAATGGCTGAGTGAGAGTCTTGCTAAAACTGGGGCATTAAACAGCTTTCCTATCGGAAAAGAGCTGAGAAGGGAAAAATCCAAAAATGGCATTACAGCATAACCAGCCTTTACTAATAACAGAACAGCTGTCCTTCCGGCATGAAGATGTGAAGAATCCGGTTTTTAAGAATGTGAATTTCAGCCTTTATCCAGGGGAAGCTGTTCTATTATTGGGCCCCAGCGGCTGCGGAAAAAGCACGCTTGCTTTCTGCTTAAATAAATTGTATCCGGAAGCCGTTGATGGCGAACTGGATGGCAGTATTTCTTTCAAGGGAAAGATGCTGGAGGAATTCCGGAATGGTGGAATTAATCAGCACATCGGCATAGTGTTTCAGGATCCTGAAAGCCAGTTTTGCATGACAACAGTTGAAGAAGAGCTGGCATTCGGCCTTGAGAATATGAAAACACCTCCTGAAGAAATTGAGAGCAAGATTGATGAAGCACTGGAACTTGTTCATCTTCTGCCATTTAAACACGCCTTAATCCATACCCTTTCGGGGGGACAAAAGCAAAAACTTGCACTTGCATGTGTATTATCATTAAAACCGGATATCCTGATTTTGGATGAACCGACAGCCAATCTTGACCCGGCTTCAAGCTATGAACTTACCCGCATCATCAAACAGCTTAAAGGAGAGCAATCCTTTTCCCTTCTAATCATTGAGCACAAGCTTGATGATTGGGTTGATTTGACCGACCGCTGCGTGGTGCTAAACCAGGATGGCGAAATTTTATTTAATGGAAGCACGGCAGACTGCTTTAATAAGTATGCAGAAGAACTTCTGCTTGAGGGTATTTGGCTGCCAAGCGCAGTAAGAGCAGGCCTATTAGGTAAAAAAGCTGGGATTTACAGCGGGGAAAAGCTTCCTTTAACTGATCGGGAGCTAATTGCTGGATTTGTAAATCCCTCTGCTGCACTTCAGATTTTAGATAACAGGAAGACTATACATCAAGGCTTTGAAGAGCAGATCATCCTGTCGGCAGAGAATCTCTCTTTTCATAAAGATGGGAAGGATTTGCTTAAAAATATTAGTTTTTCTGTTAAAAAAGGTGAATTTGTGGCAATAGCCGGTTCAAATGGATCAGGAAAAACAACGCTTTCCAGACTGCTGGCAGGATTATCTGCTCCATCCAAAGGCAATATTCTTTTTAATGATCGCTCCCTTTCCCAGTGGAAGGAGCAAGAGTTAAGACTAAAATTAGGATACGTTTTTCAGAATCCCGAACACCAATTTATTGCAGATTCTGTATATGGTGAAATTGCCTTCAGTTTAAAAATTCAGCGAATACCAGATGCCGATATACAAAAAATGGTTCATGCTGTTCTGGATCAGGTGAATTTGCTTCAGCACGCTGACATGCATCCTTTTTCCTTAAGCCAGGGACAAAAGCGGCGGCTTAGTGTTGCATCAATGCTTGTGAATGAACAGGATTTGCTGCTCCTTGATGAACCGACATTTGGACAGGATGCCAGGACCTCTGCGGAGCTTATGGGGCTTTTGGAAACTAAGATTCATAGCGGAGGATCCGTGGTGATGATCACTCATGACATGGAAATCCTGCATTCCTATGCCGATAAAGTGATTGTCCTTTCAGAAGGAGAGAAGATTTACGAGGGATTGCCTGATTCATTATGGAAGAAACATGAGATTATGAAGATTGCTTCTCTAAAAGTTTCTTACACTGAAAAACTCAGGAACGAACTGGGTGCCGTGGAAGGGAGGAACAAGCTTGCTCTTACATGAATTTAACCCAAGCATAAAAGCTCTGACTGTGGTTGTCTGTGTATTGATTTTGTCAGTTTTCTTTGACCCGGTTACTCCTTTTCTGACCTTAGTCGTGACTGCAGGAGCCACCTTTATTTTTGGTAAGGTTTCATTCAAAAGATGGATTTTGCTTTTCTCGCCGTTTATCTTCATGGCTATAATATATATTTGGTCAGCTCTGATTTTTACAAAGACTATTGAAGGAGAAACCATTCTATGGACATGGGGGATCTTCACATTGACTGAGGAGGGCTTTCAGCGTGCCCTATCTCTTGGAATGAGGGTTTTAAGTTTTACCTCTCTGTCCCTTCTGTTCATTTTAACCACAAAGCCGACAGAATTCCTGCTCAGTCTCATGCAGCAATGCCGGCTCCCTCCAAAGCTTGCATATGGAATCATGGCAGGCTATCGGTTTCTGCCATTAATGAAAGAAGAATTTGAGATTATCAGAAGCGCCCACCGGATCAGGGGAGTACCCAAAGCCCGGACACTTTCTGAAAAAATGGCAGAACTTAAGAGGTATTCAGTTCCTCTTCTTGCCGGAGCGATCCGTAAAGCTGAGAGGACGGCGATGGCGATGGAATCAAAAGGGTTTACCGGAGATAGAAATCGGGATTTCTATCGAAAAATCTCTGTTTCCTGGAAGGATTGGGCATATTTCGCCTTTTTTATTGGAGCAGTGCTGGCAAGTGCCTATATTTCCTGGCTATTTGGATTTCTGCAGCTTTATAATGGCGAACTCTAGAAAGTTATGTGCGGATGGCATTTATTTATGTGCGGATGAAGGAAATTTATGTGCGCTTAAGATTTTTTCTGTGCGTTTAGGACCAATTTATAAGCGCAAAGCTGATTTCAAGTCAAATCCAAATTAGAGTCCGCCAAAAATACCTTAAATTACCATATACACCTATGAATAAATCTTATTTTCTCTCCTAAAGCTATGAGTGTAACAATCAAGAAAACTACACCAAAGGAGATGAATTACATGGCAAGAAACAGCAATTCTAATCAGCTTTTAGTATCAGGAGTCAGCCAGGCAATTGATCAAATGAAGTATGAAATCGCAACAGAATTCGGTGTGAACCTTGGCCCGGAAACATCTTCAAGAGCAAATGGATCAGTAGGCGGAGAAATCACAAAGCGCCTGGTGCAAATGGCTGAGCAGCAGCTTGGCGGAGCACGCTAGTCCTTCCACGCAATCATAGTAAAATAAAATGCCGCTTCCAGCCAATTCTGGAAGCGGTTTTTTACTCTCCTATTTAAGCATTTCCAAAATATCTTCCACCGCCTCAAAAAGTGATGAGGCCTGGATATCTGCACTTGTTGGATCAGAGCCGATAAAAACAGTTCTGCAGCCAGCCTTCTTGCCTGCCTCAATGTCCCGCTCGTGATCGCCTACCATAATGCTCTTAGCCAGATCAAGATGGTGCCTTTCCGCCAAATCCAACAGCATGCCTGCATTTGGCTTGCGGCATTCACACCCGGCTTTCGGTTTATGAGGGCAATAGGACACCTCTTTAATTTCTCCGCCTTTTTCTTTAACAAGCTCCTGTAGCCTTTCATGAATTCTCCTTAGCTCTCTTTCTTTCAAAAAACCGAGTCCCACGCCGCCCTGATTGGTCACAACAAAAATTTCATAACCTGCTTTGGTCAGCTCTGCCACAGCTTCTGCCGCCCCTTCAAGTAAATATAACTGCTCAGGCTTGTTAACGAATTTCACCCTGTCAGATAAAACCTCGTTCAAAACTCCGTCCCGGTCAAGAAAAATGGCTTTTTTCAATTTGCTGCCCCCTTACTGTAAATCAACATCTATCATAAAGGTACCCAAACCTCGTTCAGTTTAATAGGGATAATGCTTTTTCTTATTAAAAAACCCCCGAAATCAATTCCGGGAGTTTTCCAATGCTAATTATTCAACTGCACCATAAAGCTCTTCAAGAGGCTTCATGATGATTTTGTTCATTTCTGCAATCATCATGCTCATGCGCTGTTCTGCTTCCATAAGCTTTGAGATTTGGGCGTGCTGCTGTACAAGGGCGACTGTCTTTTGTGCCTGTTCTACTTCTTCCTGTGTAATATCCTGGCCCATCATTTGTTTTTGCTGAAGTTCCATCTGGATTTTGCGGAAGTTATCAAACATTGCTTTGGCAGACGGATCTGCATTCACATCATCGTATGATTGTTTTAAAGCCTTATATTCATTGCTTTCCCGCACTGCTTTTTCTAATTCATAGGCTGAATCATATAAATTTACTGTCATAGAAAACACTCCTTCCGGTTCTTGTTCAAAAAGGAAAATTCATTTTCCTCATTTTTGAACATCCACTCCACTATAACAAAGTATGATAGTAAACGCGAGGCGATAACCTTTAATTAATCAATATGGCTAAGACTCCCTGAATAAGACCAATAATACCCCCAAGGAGGAAGCCTAGATTTGTAATCATTGTTAACTCGCTTTTTATTATGGAAAAGACCATATCTTCCAGCCTTTCCACCGAAAAATTGCTGACCTGTTCACGGACAATTTCAGACAGACGAAGTCGTTCCATAACCATTTCAGTTTTTCCCGAAAGCCAATCAGTAAGCATCTGTACACTTTTAGGAGCCAGTTCATCTACAATGTATGTCCTATATGGTTTCATAAAAGATGAAATTGGCGTTCTAAATAACTCCTCCAGATTAATGACTCTGTGGGCAATATTCTTTAATACTGAAAGAATCTGTTCTTTTTCGAGCTGCTCTTCAATAACTGCAGCGTCCACTTCAAGAACTTTACCCCACTCTCTTTGTAAAAGTGCGGTAATCAGATCGGACGTTCCCTCATTATTTAAAAACTTTATGATTTCCGGCTGAATTTTATCTGCAATATTAATGTTCCCCATGAACATCTGCAGCATGTTGCTCAGAACGCCGCTGCGCTCACGAACAAAATCATCTGCCATTCTTTGTATCCTCATTTTGCCTTCAATGCTGGAAAAATAATCAGTCCCCTTTTGAAGGATCATTGAACTGATAGCCGGGATTTTTTCATCCACTTTATCCAAAAGAGCTTGAGGAATAACTTCTTTAAGGGGCCGGCTGCGATATTCACTAATGATTTTTTCATACTTCTGCTCAATTAATAAGTTAATGCGGTATTCTGTTTTCGCTTGCCCATCCGTGATTCCAATCGCTGCAAGAATGTCATCTGCTGATTTTTCCGACAGCAGGATAGTGTCAAGCTCTTTTTGAACCAGCCCAGTCATATCACGCTGAAATTGAGCATTGATGACCTTCTTCTTGATGCTTTCTGGTGTCAAAAGATGATTAACAACAAGCTTACCCATCTGATCAGCCATTTCATCTCTTCTTTTAGGAATCAGCCCCGGGGTAAATGGAACCTTCCATTTGCCTATGTAAACGGCATTATAAGGTTTAAAGAGCATTTTAATAGCCAGGTAATTTGTAAACCCGCCAATGAGAGCCCCAATTAACATCATCAAAAATATTGTTATTGCAATATCCATAGACATCTCTACCTTCCTTAAGTTACAGGCACCTCTCCTGACGCACCATTTTATTGCCCAGAACATACGATATGGCATCAGCTTTTGCCTATTTTTTTATTATACAGTGAAAACTTCATCAATGGGAGTTTTGCACTTTCTGCCGCAGGTAAAATTCAGACTTCATTTTGCACCCTGCATTCGGCTACCCAGAATAGGCTCAAATAAAGATAAGCAAATGAGGAATGATCATGTCAGTTTCTTTATTGCCTATTACGATTGTTCCGGTAAAGAAGTTTCAGGAAAATCAATTTCGTATTCAAATTAGCCATTCTCTCGTCCATTACTGGAATATTGATCTGCATATGCCACATTTGCTGCAGATCGGCAAGCACACCATTCAGATAACCATTGAAGGAGCAAACATTACGAAAGATGAGGTTATTTTCAGTGATCGGCTTTTTCAGGAATGCTGCTTGCCAATGGAAGATCTCCATTTCGTTGCCAGTTACTCCAGAAAGGACTTTACTATCACTGCCGGACCAATTATAGGGCTGATGACAGATTTCAATGATAGCGGCGAAGAGCCTGACTTCCGCTCTATTCATTCTTTTTGCGAAGAATTGCATGAGGTTGTTTCAAATATGGGGGGATTTTTTTATGTGTTTCACTTTCAGGACTTCATTCAAGGCAGTCTGCAAGGGTACTGCCTGCAGGATGGAAAGTGGATACAACGGCAGGTTCCTTTGCCGAGTGTAATCTATAACCGGATTCACTCCCGAATGCTTGAAGCAAGTTCCGCATTTCAATCATTTAAAAACAGCCTAAAAAAATATAACATCCCTGTGTTTAATGACCGTTTTTTATCAAAAAAGGAAGTTCATAATCTGCTCTTTTCTGAGGATCATATGCAGCCTTATCTCCCTGATACAGCCATAGCAGATGAACAAACCATCAAGGATATGCTGACCAGACACAGATTAATATTCCTAAAGCCCATACACGGCAGCCAGGGCCGGAATATTATCAGACTGAGTTTAAACGGCGAAGAAATCATGACAGAACTATCAACCGGAAACGGCAGGGAGAATACACTCACTTTCAAAAATTATACCCGCTTTGCACAGTGGTTCCAGCAATACCAAAAGAATACAATTTATCTGACCCAGCAGGCTATCTCTCTGCAAACCTATAAAAACAGGCAGCTTGATTTCCGTGTGCTCTGCCACAAAAATTTTCAGGATATTTGGAAAGCCACTTCAGCAGTTGCAAGGATTTCTGCTGAGCAGCAATTCGTTTCAAACATTGCAAGAGGCGGGGAAATCATGAAACCTCTAAGAATTTTTTCGATGCTGTCTGATCAGAAAACAGCGGTTCAGCAGCTGGCATTATTGAAGGAACTTGCAGTCGAAACAGCAACGATTATCAGCCAGAAATGCGAAGGGCTTGTCGGAGAACTCGGAATTGATATTGGTTTAGATACAAATGGAAAACTATGGATCATCGAAGTGAATTCTAAGCCCTCCAAAAATTTCGAAGACAAAGAAAAAAGAGTAAGGCCCTCAGCCAAGGCACTGATGGAATATGCAACGGCATTATCATTCATCCAAAGAGGAGGATAACAACATGCTTTCATTCGGAATCATGACATTGAATAAACGGAGTGAACAGTCATATTTTATGGAATTGGCCAAAAGAGCTAATGAATATAATATTAACTGCTGCCGGTTTGTGCCTTCAGATATCAATCCTATTACAGAAAGAATTACAGGTGATTTCTATAACCCTGCTTCAGGCGGATGGGAGCAAGCAGAATTTACAGTGCCCGAAATCCTTTATGACCGCTGTTTTTACGGAAATGATTCCCACTCAAAACAATGCATGTCCATCGTGAATTGGCTCAAGGCAAGAACTGATATCCAATTCCTTGGCCATGGCTTGCCTAATAAGCTTGAATTATATGAAATCCTGTCCTGCACAAACATTTCACCCTATTTGCTAAAAACAACCCCCTTTACTGGCGCTGACAGGTTCATAGGCAGCCTCATGCCTGATCATCCCCTCATCTTAAAACCCGCAAGCGGCTCACAGGGGCACGGAATCTATTATATTGAGAAAACAGGCAAAAACATTCTTGTTAAAACAGATAAAAAGAATGCTCAGGTTACCCGCAGCTTTGAAAGCGCTGAAAAGGCAGCGGGCTGGCTTAATAACCTGACCTCGAAACGGCAATACCTCTTCCAGCCATATGTGAATCTATCGAACAAGGAAGAACAGCCCTTTGATATAAGAATTTTGCTTCAAAAGGACAGGAATGGCACCTGGAAGGAGCTTGGCCGGGGCATTCGGACGGGCAGAAATGGCGGCATCGTCTCCAATTTAAGCACTGGCGGCAGCAATATTTCTTTTGAGGATTGGATTACTGAATACCCATCTTCATTGAGGAGTTTTCTTTGCGATGAACTTAATGACATTATCGATACACTTCCCGCCGCGCTTGAACGAAAGCTTCCTCCGCTATTTGAAATGGGAATCGATATAGGAGTGGAAAACAACGGATCCATTTGGATTTTGGATATCAACTCAAAACCAGGCAGAAAAACCATCCTGAACAGCCAGCCTGAAAAGAAGGAAGAATTATATACCGCTCCCCTTCACTATGCCAAATTCCTGGCAGCCAATAAGGAATTGGAAAGGAGCACGAATCATGAGAAAACAATATCAAATTGAAATTTCCGATTCAGCCTCCAAAACAGTTTATATTCCGAATGAGCTTAACCTTCATACTCATTTGACGAAACTGGCCTTTGGCACACATTCTGCAGATGCCGCTTTCTTACTTCAGAAAACAAAGAAAAACTCCATCATTATAAGTAAAGGTGTGGCAGATGCACTGCATTTCCCTGACCTTAAGATTCCTCTGCATGCATTTGCCAATAAGGGGACACTGTACCTCGGCCCGCTCGTAGGAATCTTCACATCAGGATTCACCTCCTTTCCTTTGAGGCCAGTCGGGGATCGGACCTTGTTTTTTGCCAAACTGCTTTCAGTCAAAAAAACGGTTGGAGCAATTCCGTATTTGTTCGGTGACCAGCATATCAACTGGGAACAAGGAACAATCAGTGGGCTTTTTTATCATGAGGAAGGATGGGAAACCTTTGAAGTGCCTTTTCCGAATGTCGTATATGATCGGCTTCCCAATCGAAAAAGTGAAAGAAGGATCGAACTTAAAGAAGTTCGTGACCGTCTGCAGAAAGACTATTTAATTCCCTGGTATAATCCTGGTTTCTTTAATAAATTGGATGTTTATGAAAGACTGCAGAACGATGATGATATTAGTCACTACTTGCCGGAAACCCACCCTTTTTCTTCATTTTCTGTAATTGAAAGAATGCTGGCTGATTATGGCCATATTTTCCTAAAACCGATTAATGGAAGCCTGGGGCTTGGTATTCATCAAATTATTTATGATAAAAAGGATGGTCATTATTATTGCCGATATAGAGTGCGGGATGATAACCGGCTGAGAAAGTTTCACAGCCTGGAAAATTTGATGGGGAATGTTTTTGCAGGACGGAGTTTAAGCCGGATGCTTGTTCAGCAGGGAATCCATTTGCTCCGTCATGAACAGAGGACGATTGATTTCAGGATTCATACGAATAAAGATGAGAATGGGGAATGGAAAGTAACAGCTGCAGCTGCAAAAATGGCGGGACCTGGCAGTGTTACAACCCATGTTAAAAGCGGCGGTGAAATCAAAACCCTGGAAGAAGTATTTGAATCGGATGCTGAAAAAGCAGCAGCAGTGGAAAAGTTGGGTGAGGCGGCACTAAAAATCAGCAAGGCTCTAGAACGGAACATGGAAGGAATTATCGGTGAAATCGGCTTTGACTTTGGATTGGACCGAAATGGCCATGTGTGGCTTTTCGAAGCAAACTCCAAGCCTGGCAGATCTATATTTAAACACCCTCAGCTCCGTGAGTTCGATTTTCTTACCCGCAAGCTTTCGCTTTCATTTGCAGTCTTCCTTGCCGAAGCATCCATTATGAAATCTCAGGAAATATTCAGATGAAGATTTATTATGACTGGGCCAGCAGGAAATGGTTCAGCAGCACCAGCTGTACCCTGGGAAGGGATCCGCATCCTTTAAGCACCATAAGCCCGCAGGCGGAACTAAATTCGACTTCCTTTTCATTGACAATGCAAAACGATAATGCAGGACCGGTGATAGGTATTTTGACCGGAAAAGGAAAGGACCAGTCTATCGCCGGCAATGGCCCCTTATTTAAGGCACTGCAGAAAAACATACTTCAGCAAAATGGCGTTTCCTTTGTATTTACGGCAGAAGACCTGAAGGAGAATTCCGTGAACGGCTATATTTATTTTCCCCAGCAGGATAAATGGATTGAGGCAAGATGCCCTCTTCCTCATCTTGTCTACAACAGGGTGCCTTTCCGGAAACTTGAAAAAACAGAAGCCTTTCATAAAGCGAGCCGTTTTTTTAAGGAGCATAATATTCCATTTTTCAACCCGGAATTTCTCGATAAATTCGAAGTTTTCCAGCTATTAATGGACTATTCGCCCTTGCAGGAGTATATTCCTGAAACCATTCTTGTCTCCGGTCCAAAAGAGCTTAAGGATTTTATCCGCAAATATAATAATGTCTACTTAAAGCCAGCAAACGGCTCCAAAGGCAAAGGGATATACCATTTAAGCCAGCTGGGAAAGGGAATACGATTGAAGGGTCTGCACGATTCATTCAGTTACACTGATTATGATAATTTCTGGAACCAATGGGATATTCTCCTGACGAATAAATCTTATTTGGCACAGAAAGCGATCAGCCCTGCCAGAAAGGAAGGCAAGCGATTTGATTTTAGAATTCTGGCCCATTTCAGCGAAGGCAAATATTCTGTTACAGGGATTGGCATCAGGCAGTCAAATGAACAGGATATTACAACACATATACCCAATGGCGGGATAATGATTCCATATGAAAGTGTCCGTACGAAAGAACATGATGCGTTTATTCATACAGCAGCAGCGGAGGCAGGAAAGCTCCTTGAGAAGAAGAAAGGTTTTTATGGGGAATACTCTATTGATGCAGGATTAACTGACCAGGGCACTTATGTGATTTATGAAATAAATTCCAAACCGATGAGTTTTGATGAAGTTTGGATAGAAGAAAATAGAATTGAAGAACTTACCCGCTTATTTTTCTCGCTGGCGGGGTTCTAGCAGATCAATAAAAATAGCCGTACACCCATAGCGTGCACGGCTATTTTAATGCGATTTTTTACAAGTGCCAGGTCCAAAACCGCAAAAGGATTAATAAGTCGTTACAGGGCTTTTCGCTGTCTTCACTTTATCTTTTTTAGAGGCACTTCCGGAGAATGATTTAAACTGGTCTTTAAGCTTTTGGCGTGCCTCAGGGTTTCTCATTAAATAAGCTGCTCCAAGTGCCATGGCTGACATCATAAATTTATTGTTTCTTTTCATCATCTTTGCCTCCTTTTAATGTTAAAATGTTTCTACATCTATTCCATTCCCCTTTTCAGGAACATTAAACGGGATATTACAACATCTGGAGGAGCCCTAATGCTGACACACTTTCAATTCAAACCTTTATATGAAAATAAACATTTGCCGGGATGGACATTTTCTTTTTACTTTAAAAAGCAAAAAATGACTGGCATTTATCATCCTGACGGTAAAATTCAATGGACATCCGGAGACCCTGCTGCCCAGGAGGAAGAATTAAAGTCCCAAATTCATGAATTAATGTTATTTCATGTGTATGAATGAGAAATAATTAGAGGATTCATGCATGACCCTAAAGCTCTTTTGGAAAAATAACCCCGCCAGGATATTTCATATAAAGGAGCGATTCAAACATGGATAAGAAACACAAGGTTTCAGAGGATGTGAACAATGAAGGCAGGGACAAAGCTTATATGGATATAGACAGAATCATAAACGAAGGTCTTTCTGGAGGCTCCGTTCATGGACGCGGTGATGATGTTAATATCGAACAGGCTAGGGAACTGCATGAGGAAGAACCTCCATCTGAGGCAGAATAATAATAAAAGCGGAAGGCACCTGAATCCAGGCGCCTTCCGCTTTTCTGATCATCTGCTTTTCACAATCATATTCACTGCTTCCTGGATTGCATTCTCTGCATTTTTGCCTTCGTCATTAGCTTCCCGAATACATGTTTCCAAATTTTTAGCTACAATATATCCCATTGCACGGTCAACTGCAGAACGGACAGCAGATAATTGTGTTACAACATCCTTGCAGTGCTTTTCTTCTTCCATCATTCGGATAACACCCCGCACCTGGCCTTCCAGCCTCTTCAAGCGATTTTTCATTTCCGGTGTATATTCCATGAGTCTCACCCCTTACACTTTCATTTCACCTTTATAGAAACATTCACAGAATAAGTTAATTTTTTCAATTAAATTATAACTGCTATAATATAAGAAACACAAAAATTTATCAAACTAAAGGGTAATGATATGTTTAAAAAATTACATGACCAATATCCGGGCTCTCTGCTTGAAAATGAAAGACCTGATTTTAGCTTTTATTTTGATATGTACTGGCTTCATCATGAGGATTCGGGCCAATGGCTTGGCATCCCATCTCAAGAGGTATCTGCAGACAGTCTGATGGTCTTAAAAACTTTATTTGAATTCCATGACTGCTCCATTCACCATGCCCCCCCTGCCCAAGCCTGGTTTCTATACCTTTTTTCAAATGGGGAACTTCCATCATTAGCAAAAGATGTTCCGTACAGGCTTGTTCAATTTAAGATGTCTGAGGGCGAATGGATACGCGAGGATATGGAAGCTGCTTTTAAAGGTTTTTTTGAAAAGGACATTATGATCTTATGGAACGGGCCAGCTAGAGGCGTCATTGTTGAGGAAGCTAACGACCCTCTTGCCGAAGAAGAATTCCTTGCTATTTCCAACGCTTTTGAAAGTGATTTTTTTGTAAAAACATCCTTTTACATTGGCATTCCGAATAGGCTGGAGGCATATTTACGCAATTATTTTAAAGAAGAACAGCGTTTTTTTGAGCAAGCCTCTTCTTTGCTTCCAGCCGAAAGGGTGCTGAAATTCGAAACGCTATTTCCCTCCCTTGTCACCGGGAGTCTGGACGAAAATTTAAAAATGAGCCTGCTTTCACGCCTTTCTTTACTGGAAGAAGACCCAGAACTCCTGCACACCATAAAGGTTTTTTTACAAAACAGCTCCAACGTTTCATTAACTGCAAAAAAATTGTATGTCCACCGCAATACTCTGCAATACAGACTGGATAGGTTCACAGAAAAAACGGGCATTCAATTAAAAGATTTCAACAGTGCGCTGACGGTTTATTTAGCTTGTTTGCTGGTTGAACAGTAATGATTTGAGCACTTTGCATAAAAACGCTTTCAGATTTTTTGTGCAGTTTGGCCATATGGGAAAACCCGCATATCCATTAAACTGTTATTAAATAAAGAATATTGGGAGGTTACCCTTATGGCAGAATTAAAACTCGATAATATTTATAAAATTTATGACAATAAAGTAACGGCAGTAGAAGATTTTAACCTTCATATAAAGGATAAAGAATTTATCGTATTTGTCGGTCCTTCCGGCTGCGGTAAATCCACAACTCTCCGTATGATTGCTGGCCTTGAGGAAATTTCAAAAGGCGACTTCTATATCGACGAAAAGCGTGTCAACGATGTCCCTCCAAAAGATCGTGATATTGCAATGGTTTTCCAGAACTATGCACTTTATCCGCATATGTCTGTGTACGATAACATGGCTTTCGGCCTTAAGCTTCGTAAATTTCCAAAAGATGAAATCGACCGCCGTGTAAAGGAAGCTGCTAAAATTCTTGGTCTGGAGCCTTATCTTGACCGCAAACCGAAAGCATTGTCAGGCGGTCAGCGACAGCGTGTCGCCTTGGGCCGTGCGATTGTCCGCGATGCAAAGGTATTCCTGATGGACGAACCTTTATCAAATCTTGATGCAAAGCTTCGTGTTCAAATGCGTGCAGAAATTGCCAAACTTCATCAGCGTCTTCAAACTACAACCATCTATGTAACCCATGATCAGACAGAGGCCATGACAATGGCTACCCGCCTGGTTGTTATGAAAGATGGAGTGATTCAGCAGGTAGGCGCACCGAAAGAAGTTTATGAGAAGCCTGAAAACGTATTTGTAGGCGGATTTATTGGTTCACCTGCCATGAACTTCTTTAACGGAAAGCTTGAAGACGGCAAATTTGTCATTGGCAAAACCCAGATTGCTGTCCCAGAGGGTAAAATGAAAGTTCTTCGCGAACAAGGGTATACAGGCAAAGACATTGTCCTTGGCATTCGCCCAGAAGACATTCACGATGAGCCAGTATTTATTGATGCTTCTGCCGGATCAAAAATTAATGCCCGCATTGATGTTTCCGAACTGACTGGTGCTGAAACAATGATTTACTCAAGCATCGAAGGCCAGGATTTTGTGGCACGCGTAGATTCCCGCACAGATATTAAACCTGGCCAAAACCTTGAGCTGGCTTTCGATATGAACAAAGCACATTTCTTTGATGCTGACAATGAAAGAAGAATCCGTTCTGAAAAAGAATAATATTGAAGCCCCGTCGATGACGGGGTTTTTTTATACTGTCCAGCTCCAGCGCCTACACCGTCGAGGTGTCGGGGGTGAGCACTAAGGAATGGCACCCTTGAATAATCTTCGCAGGAACAAGCGGTATTGGCTTGTTCCGAAGGCGCTTCAGATTTCCTATATTTCCATTCTACTCTTTGATAAACTTTACAGAATCCTGACCGCATGATGGACATTTGAGCAAATGGGGACATTCTTCCCTTTGATAGTCCTGGGGATAGCCATCTTCCATTTTCATCTGGTCGATTGGCATATAGGCACTGTAATCATCGTAAAAATCCATTACTCTTCCTCTGTCCTCCATACTGCTTCCACAGGAGCTGCAGGTTGCTTCCAGTTTCTCAAACCCGTTGCAGACAGGGCATATCGCCATTTTAAATCCTCTCACTTTCGTTAACTTAGCAGATATTTAATATGGTTTGTTTGTTTAAGCTTCGTTATGTAAAACTCCTAATCAGGAAGTCCTTTCAGGAAAAAATTCCCGATTTTCAAAAAGAATAAACTCTTATAAATCAAACATAATAGAGAGTACACACAGCGGCATCAAGCACCCGCACTAAAAAACGATGGGTTACGCCAGGCAGTGGAGCAGGATAAAATCCTTGCGCTGGTGCAATTCCAGCTAACCCAACCAAAAAACCAACACTTATATTTCGAGGAGGAAATCACATGAACAATCAATCATCTAGCAGAAGCAATTCCTCAAACCAATTACTAGTACCAGGAGTAGCACAAGCACTTGATCAAATGAAGTACGAAATCGCTACTGAATTTGGTGTAAACCTTGGTGCAGAAACAACTTCTCGCGCTAACGGATCAGTTGGGGGAGAAATCACAAAACGCCTTGTACAAATGGCTGAACAACAGCTTGGCGGCGGTTCTTTCTAATAACGCAATATAACAATTGAATAAATATGGCTTGGCCTTCCTTTCTGAAAGGAGGGCCATTTAATGTTAGATCATTTTTTCGGGTACAACCCAATTCTCATATTGTTCTTCAGTAATATAGCCTGTTTTTAATGCTGCTTCTTTCAATGTTGTATTCTCCCTGAATGCGAGTTTTGCTATTTCCGCTGCTTTTTCATAGCCAATATGCGGATTAAGTGCTGTTACTAGCATTAGTGACCTCTCAACATGGTCATTAATCACTTCTTTGTTAGCTTCCAGTCCCTTCATGCAATTTTCATTGAAAGAGGCCATTCCATCTGCAAGGATTCTGATGCTTTGAAGAAGATTATAGATAATAACAGGCTTGAACACATTCAATTCAAAATTCCCCTGACTGGCAGCGAATCCAATTGAGGCATCATTTCCAAAGACCTGGCAAACCACCATCGTAAGAGCTTCACTCTGTGTCGGATTTACTTTGCCTGGCATGATTGAACTGCCAGGTTCATTTGCAGGTATCGATAATTCCCCAATTCCGCTGCGCGGCCCGCTTGCGAGCCAGCGGACATCATTGGCAATTTTCATTAAATCTGCCGCCAGCCCCTTCAATGTGCCATGAACATGGACAATTTCATTATGGCTGGTCAGGGCCTGAAATTTATTTTCAGAAGATCGGAAGGAATAGCCTGTAAGTCTGGATATTTCGTTTGCCATTTCAGATCCAAATGACTTATCTGCATTAATGCCTGTACCGACTGCTGTACCGCCAATGGCTAAGTCAAGCAGATATTGCTTTGCATCCGTCAGCATTTTTTCATTCTTTTCAAGCATGGCACGCCAGCCGCTGATCTCCTGGCCCAATGTAAGGGGAGTTGCATCCTGTAAATGGGTCCTGCCTATTTTCACGATTGTTTTAAAGGTCTCCTCCTTCAATTTGACCGTCTTTATTAATTCCTTCAATGATGGAAGCAGTTTTTTCTCCACCCCGGTATAGGCTGCGATATGCATGGCAGTCGGAAATGTATCATTCGAGCTTTGAGACATATTGACATCATCGTTCGGATGAACTTTAATTTCTTGCAAACCCTTCTCGTCCAGCAATTCATTTGCCTTTTTCGCGACAACCTCATTTACATTCATATTTGATTGTGTGCCACTCCCTGTCTGCCAGACAGCCAGCGGAAAATGACTGTCGAACTTATGATCAAGAACTTCATCACAGGCCCTTGTAATGGCATCCTTTTTGTCATCAGACAGTTTCCCAAGTTTATTGTTGACCACTGCAGCTGAACGCTTTACCTTAGCAAAAGCATAAATCACTTCCATCGGCATTTTTTCAATGCCAATTTTGAAATTATCCTTGCTCCGCTGTGTCTGGGCCCCCCAATATTTATCCGCAGGCACCTTCACTTCGCCAAGTGTATCCTTTTCAATTCTGAAATCAGCCAAATTTCATACCTCCTTAAATGATCACTATGATTCATATTTATTCTTTTCCCTTATTTTTAAAATTTAATGATAAAAATTGAAACAAAAAAAACTGCCGGGCGGTAAAGCCGGCAGCTATGCTTTCACAATTGTATATCCTATGAAGTATCCAAGCACCATAATACTTGCAATCACCAAAGTAATAGAAAATTCCTCCATTTGATCTCCTCCAGATATGTTTGATAATATCAAAATACCATGAAATGACTGATCATAAATTCTTTGCCCGGTACTATTTTGTGTCCGAAAAGTGAAATTTAATTGAACAACAAAATGTCTATGTTAATTGCTTGGGATTGTGATTCGCGGTTAAATTTGATTTTCCGCAGTTATATCGAAATTTCGCGGATACATTAATTTTTCCGCGGAAAAATCGAAATTTTCGCGGATATGCTCATCATATCTATGTTAAAAAACCTCGAAAACCTAAAAAGAAAGCGCCGTCCGGCGCTTTCTTGCTATCCTGCAAGTGTTGATCCTTGCTGGAGCTGATACATTTGATAATATTTACCCTTTTGCTCCATTAATTCATCATGGTTTCCTTTTTCAACTATTTTGCCTCTATCCAGAACGAGGATTTGATCAGCATTTCGGATTGTCGACAGCCGATGGGCGATAATAAAAGTGGTTCTCCCTTTTTTCAGCACATCCATGGCTTCCTGGATAATCAATTCTGTCTCAGTATCAATGCTTGATGTTGCTTCATCGAGTATCAGGATGGCCGGGTCAAAAGCAAGGGCACGCGCAAAGGAAATGAGCTGCCTCTGCCCGCTGGAGAGCGTGCTTCCCTTCTCGATAACCGGCTCATCGAAACCTTTTTCAAGATGCTGAAAAATCTTATCTGCTCCGACGTCCTTCAGAGCCTTCTCTACTTTGTCACGCGTTATTTCAGGGTCATCAAGACTGACATTGGAAGCAATAGTCCCTGTGAACAAAAAAGGATCCTGCAGGACGATGCCCATATGTTTGCGGAGCTCCTGCCTTGGAATCTGATTTATATCCATTCCATCGATCATAATCTTGCCTTCCTGGCAATCATAAAAGCGGAAGAGAAGATTCATGATTGAACTTTTCCCTGAACCGGTATGGCCTACCAGCGCAACTGTCTCTCCATGCATTGCTTCAAAATTCAGATCCTTCAGCACATATTCCTTCTCTTTATAGCCAAAGTGCACATGATCGAAAGTAACATCCCCTTTATAGCGGGATATTTTATTATCACTAATATCAATGCCCTTTTCATCAAGCAATTTGAAGACTCTTTCACCGGCAACAAGTGCCTGCTCCAGATTGGCCAATTGATTAACAATGCCCTGCACCGGCTGAAACAGGCGGTTAATATAATCTACAAATGCATAAAGCATCCCGAGTGAAATGACAGATGATGCATTTAGCGATTCTCCCCCAAAATACCAGATAAAGGAAACAAAGACCGCGTTTCTCAGCACCCCTACTAAATTATGTGAGGTCAGGGAATTCAGGCTCAAAAGTTTATTCTGGAAAGTAAAATGCTCTGTATTCAGCCTTTCGAAATCCTTTTGTGTATCTTTTTCGCGGCCAAACGCCTGGATGATGTTCATTCCCTGAATAGATTCGTTAACCATGCCATTGATATCACTCACCCTGGAACGGATTACATGGTTGTATTTCGATGCATACTTACGGTACACAATCGCCCATACATATAAAATAGGGAGCAGGATTAAACAGATTGCAGCAAGCTTGGCATCTAATATAAATAAAGCGATATAAATACCTGAAATATATATGGCACTTGTAAAAAAGGTTGCCAGTACTGTCACATAAAGCTCTCGAATGGCTTCTGTATCATTAGTTATACGGGCAACCACCTTGCCTGCCGGCAGATTGTCAAAATAACTGATTGGCAGTCTTTGAATCTGTCCGAATACATCCTCTCTCATTTGCTGAATGATTCTATTTGCCGATTTTTGCAGAAAAAACCGCTGGCCGTACTGAAAAAATGCAGCGATAACCAGCAATCCAAAGTAAAAGGCCAAAAGCTGAACGATCTTAGGAATCTCAGGTGAATAAAAAAGCATCAATTCTTCACCAGTCAATTCCTTACCAGCATATGTTTCAGTCTGGCCGCTTTTTTCAATAAGCAGTTTGCCGTCTTTAAAGGTTCGCTCTCCATCAAAAGCAATGTCATCGCTGATAAAGATGAATTGGCTTCCTGCCTGCAGGATGCGGGCCTGGTCTATTTTCTGCTCATCCTGATCAAGGTTTTGCTCTTTTTTGTAAAAATGTCCATCATATTCAACAGCATTTTCTCCGCCTTCTGTCTGATACCAAACAGATTCAATGCCTAGGATATGGTCATCAATCATTTTCTTAGCTATGAATGGCCCGGCCAGATCTGCCGCTACAGCTATCGTAAGCATCAGCAGTGCCGCAATAATCGTTTTTTTATATTGAAGTGCATACCGGATTAAACGTTTCCCCGTGGTCAAGAAAGCACCTCCTCTTCCTCAGAGACTTGAGTTTGCTGCCTCAAAAACTGTTCCTTGTACCACCCGTCTGCAGCCATTAAGTCCTCATGAGTGCCTTCTTCTGCAATTCTGCCTTCATCAAGGACAATAATATGCCCGGCGTGCTGGACAGCTGACATCCTGTGTGTTGTAATAATTGTAGTTTTACCCTTGCGCTCAGCCCGGATATTTTCGATGATCTTTTTTTCCGTTTTGGCATCAATGGCTGAAAGTGAGTCATCAAGGATCAGAATTTCCGGATCCTTCACTAGTGCACGTGCAATAGAAATCCGCTGTTTTTGTCCTCCTGATAAGGCCACTCCCTTTTCACCGACCAGTGTTTCAAGCCCTTCAGGCAGCAGTTCAAGGTCTTTGCGGAAAGCTGCCAAATCAATTGCTTTTTGCATATCTTCTTCAGCCGCTTCCTCTTTTCCAAAAAGGATGTTTTCCCGAACAGTTCTGGAGAAAAGAACATGATCCTGTGGAACATAACCGATCCATCCCCTCGTTCTTTCAAGCTCCTGTTCTTCGATCGGAACATCTGCAATTGCAAGCTTCCCGGTGCCTGATGGATATTCTCTTAATAGCTGCTTTATAAAAGTGGTCTTCCCGCTTCCTGTTTTCCCTACAATCCCCAGCGTTTCCCCGCGTTCGATATGCAGCTTAATCCCTTTGAGGTTGGCTGTTTTTGAGGAAGGATATTGGAAATGAACATCCTTAAAGGTAACACTGGCAGGAGTTTCAACGATAGACGGGTTTTCAGGATTCTTAATATCCTGCTTAGCGGACAATGTTTCCTGTACCCGATCAAGGGAGGCATTTCCCCTTTGCATAACATTAATTAATTCTCCAATAGCAAACATCGGCCAAATCAGCATGCCCAAATACACATTAAATGACACGAGCTGGCCCAGAGTGATGGTTTGATGGAAAACAAGATAAGCACCGTATCCCAGTCCTATAAGATAGCTTAAGCCCACAATCACTTTTATGGTTGGCTCAAAAAGAGAATCAATTTTGGCCACTTCAATGTTTTTGTTATAAACATCTTCAGTGAGCTCATGGAAGCGCTGCTGATCCGCTCTTTCCTGCACATAAGCCCGCACCACCCGAACTCCTGAAACTGATTCAAGAACTCGGTCATTGAGTTCCCCGAAGGCATCCTGTGCACTCATAAACCGTGTATGAATCTTCTTCCCGTAAATTTTTATCAGATAAGCCATGATAGGCAGTGGCAATATTGCTGCAAAGGTTAGTTTCCAGCTAACCAGAAATCCCATTGTAAATAATATCGTCAGCATAAATACGCTGGAATCAACCAGTGTCAATATTCCGAATCCGGCTGTAACCGAAATAGCTTTTAAATCATTTGTAGCCCTGGCCATTAAATCACCGGTCCGGTTTTTCTCAAAAAATGTTGGGGTCATTTTCAATAGGTGTCCCATAAACTGTGAACGCAGTTTCCTTTCTACCAAAAATGCCCCTCCGAAGAGCTGATACATCCAGATATAAGTTATTGCATAGGACACGATTGTGATGATTGCCAATAAACCAAGGTATTCCATTATTTTAGCACTGCTCATTTCACCCAGATGGATATCATCAATTGCCATTCCTACAAGCCTTGGAGGCATTACATCAAGGATTCCGACAATGATCAGCAGAGTAATGGCAATTGTGTACCTTTTCCAGTTTTCTTTAAAGAACCAGCTTAATTTTCCTAAAATTGAAAACAACGGTCTCTCCCCTTTCCCGCATGAAGCTCAAGTTTTAATCAAGAGCTTTCATACTTAAACAGCAGCAAATCCATAACTATCCTCCATCAAGATCTTCCGGCAAAATTGTTTTTCTTTTCATCCTTAAAACATTCATAAAATTATCCTCCCTTTTTTGTATTGCTGCCGAAAACAGCCGCTAAATAAAAGCGTAAATATATGGAAACAGGATATACCTGCAATTCCTATTGGAACTTCTGTATAATCGGACAAAAAAAGACATACCGCGGCATGCGATATGTCTTAATAGACAAAGGAGCACACGTCACAAAACGTAACCTGTGCTCCTACAAAATGTACAGGCAGATCCTGTTTACATTTTTATATACTTTAAAGGAGAGGTTACAGATTTTCTTTTTTGAGTTGTTTTTAGATGATGATGAATTAAGATCATTTTGTAACCCTCCTTTTCATTTTTTTCCATATTGGTAAGATTATCACCGCTCACCCCAAAAGTCAATCCACCTTTTTCCTATTCTTTAAAATTTTCTGTCATCAGATCATTTAAAAAAGGATCCTCTGGGATCCTTTATGAAGCCAATCTTCTTTTTTGCCTTCTGATGAAATCGATAGTTATCTGGTTAAAGGCATCAGGTTTATCAATGTTGCATACATGCCCTGCACCTGTAATGACTTTGACTGTAGCTGTTTTTGCTTTTTGGGCAATGCTTTTTACAGACTTAATAAACAAGTGGTCTTCCTGCCCCATGATGAAAAGGGTAGGGATGTGGGATATGGTTGTCTGGATTTTTCCAAGGTACGGATTGACTGACTTTGTTAAGGACAGCCAGTTGATGAATTCTTTTTGGCACATTTTTGCTGCCTGCTTTACAAAGGCATGTCTTGATTCAAGATGATTTCTTTTTGGCATGATGATCCAGGCAAAAAGCTGATAAAGAAGCATATATGGCAGCATATACTTAGTCAAATTGGCGATGGCTATCAAAAATCTTGTACGCCAGTTCAATTCTGTAATGGCTCCGCCTAAAATCATGGAAGCCACTCTTTCCGGATGATCCTGCGCAATTGTCTGAATCACTATTGTCCCCAGCGAGATTCCAACAAAGTGGGACTCTGTAATATGGAGATGATCGAGCACCTCAACTATTTCCTGAGATACTTCTGAAAAATGATCTCCTTCTTCCCAGGTACCTCTTCCAGATTGACCATGTCCGCGCAAATCTACCAGCAGAACATTGAAATGCTTTTTGTACTCTCTCATTTGTTTAAACCAAATTGCAGAGCTGCCCCCTGCACCATGAACAAAGGTAACCCATGGCAATGATTCATCTTTCACATACGTACGGTAATATAGCATATAAACTCCAATCCACATTCAAGTGTCATTTTCATAGTGTTGTTTTTTAAAGAAGTTTCACTCTATTGTAAAGGATTTCAGTGTAAATTGCTTTTAAAATCACAAAAAAATCACTAGTTTCTTTTCAAGTATTTTCTGCCAAATATTTACCTGCAAATCTTTCCCTATTTATCACAAAAAAAAACCAGTCATATCTATCAAAATAAAAAAACCAGCTAAAGTGTCAGCTGGCTTTTCTCCTGTTATTCTTCAATTATAGCTGCGGTTCCGTATGCAATGATCTCTGCAGCATTCTGCATAACAGCTGATGTCTGCAGCCGCATTCCAATAATTGCGTTGGCCCCTTTTTCCCTAGCATCTTCAACCATTCTGCCTATTGCCTTCTGTCTTGCTTCATCCATCATTTCCGTATATTCGCCAATTTCTCCGCCAACAATTGTTTTCAATCCTGCAAGGATATCTTTACCTATATGTTTTGTCTGTACTGTACTTCCTCTTACAAAACCTTTAATTTCTTTAATCTCTTTCCCTGGTATCGCATCAGTAGTCACGATAATCATTTTGTTCCTCCTCCTCTTTTTCTTTTTTTCTCTCAGCTATCAGCACAATAAATATCGCGAAAATCATTAAAGCATATAAAATATAAAACATAATCGCTGCCTTAATATTAATGAACAGCATCGCGATTCCAAGCAGCTGGCCGCCAGTGGCTGTAAGCAGCAGCATCTGTTTTAACTTTTTCATCCTTCCATCCCTCAATTAGTCTTTTTTCTGCCAAATCTTTCTGACGAAAATCAAGTAAAACAGCGTCGGCATTGGCGCCTGAATTAAACCGATAATTCCCCATAGCCAATAATTGTGGCCATGCTTTCTTGCATCCAGGAATAGGAAGGTACTCTGTGCAATTAGGATGACCCCCACGACAATCAGTAAAGGAAGGGAAATTTCTTCGCTGCTCATGTGCCATTCACCTGCTTAACAAAGCTGACTGTACTATAAGCCATAATAAAAACAGTAACAATTCCCTGCAGAATAAAAAATACAGCTGGAACCTGATACAGCATGAATAATAAAGAAGTTACAATGAGGAGTGCTGCAACAGTGAAGATAGCTAAGTCCCTGATCAATTTCCTTTTCATCGACTGTTTTTGCTCTGCAACTAAGTGTTCAAAAAATTGCAGATCAGGTGTATAAACCGGGACATTTTCTTCCAGCGATTCCAATCCGTCTTCTATCTTCTTTACCGCAGCCAGAAAATTCTCATCTTGATGATCGTGTTCGAGCTGCAGTACTTTCCTGTTCGCCATGAAGCTTCAACTCCTCTCTTACAGACATGATTCCATTGTGCACTCTGGATTTGACAGTGCCAGAAGATATCTTCATCATTTCTCCTATTTCCTCATATGAATAGCCATAATAATGTTTAAGTACGATAGGTATCCTCATCTCGTCTTTTAGTTTTCCCAATGCCGATAAAGCATCATTCCATTCTTCATTTCGGCTTTCAAGATGCCACTTCATGCGTCTGGATATTTCTTCCTCTACTTTCCAGTTCCTCTCTCTTTTCGACTTTCGCTTCTGATCAATATACAAATTCGTCGCAATAGTTATCAGCCAGGAGGAAAATTTTGATTTGCCATTAAACAGGCCGATTTTTTCAACACATTTGGCCATAGTTTCCTGAGCAAGCTCTTCAGCTGCATCAGGATTCATGGTGATTTTGATTAAGTATTTAACCAGAAAGGGATAGTTATTTTTAAAAAGCATGGCAAAAGCGAGCTGATCTCCTCGTTTGGCGCTTATTATAAGGTCTTTCTCCTCCATCAGCTTCTTTCCTCTCTTCCCTATCATCCCATTGTTAACTGTTTATTTCACTCATTAGACGCTCAAGAGATGAAAACGTTCATAATTTATTTTAAAATTTTTTTATACATAAAAAGCCCCTATAATAGGGACTTTTAGTCTTTTATTACATTATACTGCACCAGTTCGCTCCAAAGAATGTGCTTCACTGCCTTTTTCTGACTTTTTCGTTAATCCTGGAAGGACAAGGCTGTAAAAAACACCCACAAGTGCTAAACAGCCCCCTACCATCCAATAAAGCATTTCTACTTTAAGGAGTCCAGGAAAGCTGACAGCAATGAATCCGAGTGTTAATGATTGAGAAAGCATCATCAGCGGACTAATCCATCCCTGTACCCTTCCCATCATTTTCGGATCAACAATGCTTGGCATCCAGCCGCCAATGGCAATGTTCACTAAAGGAAGGCCAAATGCTGCAGCAAATAATAAAGAAAGGAAAATGAACGTGTTTTCTGCAAAAGAGGCAGCAATGATGAAGCTTCCGGATAATAATAATCCGCCAATGATCAGCTGATAAAGTTTGAATTTTTGAGTAAGCAAAGAGGCAGCAAAGCTGCCAATCAGAACGCCAATCCCAAAGGTTATGCCGAGCAGGACTGAATATTCCTCATAGGCGTGCGGCTCCAGCTTGTATTTCAGCATAAAAATAGGCATTACTGAAAATCCGCCGTTTACCACTCCGAAAACGAAGAAACCAACAAGCAAGGCAGATAATAACTTGTGATGGAGAATATATTTCATTCCATGATTAAAGTCCTTAAAGACAAGCGCGATATTTAAGTCTTTCAGCTTATGGCCGCCATTTGGCAGGCGAACTTCTTCGGGGATACGGCAGGATCTGATTAATAATGCACTGATGATAAAAGTAAGTGCATCAGTCATAATTGCGCCGTATACTCCCACTGTCCAGTAAACAAAAATGCCAAGGCCATTTCCGAACAGCATGAAAAGACTCATCACAACCTGGTTAAGGCCTGCGGCAGTGGTATAATCTTCGCTTTTCAATATTCCTTGGATCATTGCATGCTCAGCGGGAAAGAAGAATTTCTGGATTGCGCTCCTCAGGAACAATACTGCAAATACCAGCGGCATCCAGCCGATGATAACAGTCAGCAAAAGTACAATTGATAATAATGAGCTGATCCAGTCACAATAATAAGCAATTTTCTGGCGATCCATCCTATCCGCAAACACTCCAACTAAAAAAAATACCGCCAGGGTCGGAACAGAGAACATCAATTCAGTTAATGTAGCATAAAAAGGCTGTGCCGAGAAACGATCAAGCAAATAAAACATGAATGCAGTTAAGCCAATCGAGCTGCCCATCTGAGAAGTAAAGTTGGCGAAAAACAATTTCACATAATTGGCATTTTGAAAGATTTCTTTGAATTTTTTCATCCGTTTTACCTCAGTTCCCCTGTTTATATCACTAGTTTAATTATAGACACACAATTGATTAAGCGGCTTTTGATGGTTTTTATCTCCTTCTGGAGACTGATGGTGCCTCAACCCCTAAATATAATTGATGAGGTAAAAAAGGTAATTATTCACACTTTGATTCAGAATGGTTTACGTTTGCGATCCCCTGGGTAAATCCTTAGTACTACCACATCATTAATCGATTAATATATAAAATACTTTTTCAAAAGGAGATATTTAAAATGAAAGAAATTATTTCTACTAATGTTTTAGTCCAAAATAGGTTCACAATGAAGAAAATGCTTGAAATTTATCAGGGAGCAAAACAGTTTGAAGGCACTACATACCTCTACAGCAAACACAAAGCAGTGGATGCCTCAAACCTGTCTAAATTAGTGTCTTTCCTATTAACGGTGAAGCCGCAAACGACCCTAAAGATCATTGTTGAAGGAAATGAAGTTCAGAACCATCTGGAGCACATCAAAGACATGTGCAGCAACCATGTTTCAGTGCTTCACATGTCAGAAAAACGCTTAATCAACTCAGCTGAAACATTTCAGCTATAAATGACTATTTTATTGCAAAGTGATTGGAGTGAAGATGGATGATACGTACAATTTTTATGGTAGTTGGAGCGATTGTGGTAATTGGCGCGATAATCAGCTGGTTATTCTAATAAATCAAAAAGGCCTGTTCAGGCCTTTTTATTTTGATCGAATATAAAAAAAAGAGTACAGCTCATCACTGTACTCATTAAATGAATATTATTAATCATTCTTCTTTTCTTTATCTTTCTCTTTGCCTTTTTCTTTCCCTTTATTCCATTTCTCTTTCCATATTTCTTTTTCTTTATCAATTTTTTCTTTTATCTTCTCAGTTTCTTTCTTTATGTTTTCTTCCCATGCTTTTCTTTGCTGCTCCCTTTGTCTCTGTTCCATCATGCCAGCAATTTGAGGGACATTAAATGATTCTGCTTCCTGATTTTCCAGAGCTTCTGACATGATTTCCCGGAATATCGGAGCAGTGCCTTCACTGCTGGAGGTTGTAAGATAGTTTTTTGCATCTGTCTTATCGTGGCCAACCCACACAGCACCTACCAGCTGTGGTGTATAGCCGACAAACCATTGGTCTTTAACGCCATCTATGCCTTCAATGGTCATTTGTGTACTTCCTGTCTTCCCCGCAACTTCTCTGCCGGGTATTTGGGCAGCCTTCCCTGTACCGTGCTGAACTACCCCAAGAAGCATGGTTGTCACTTTATCTGCAACATCCTTTGAAATGACTCTTGTGTTTTCACCTTTCCATTCTGCTACTGTCTCTCCATCTTTATCAACTATTTTTGTAATGGAGTGGGCTTCCGGCCTCTCTCCGCCATTTGCAAACACAGCATATGCCTGTGCCATGGTTAGCGGTGAAACTCCTTCATTTGTCCCCCCGAGTGCGAGTGCCAGATTTTGATTAATAGCATCTTCAGGTATGCCAAACCTCTTCGCGGCATCCACCCCTTTTTCCACACCAATCTCATCCAAAAGCCATACTGCAGGAACATTCAATGAGTCCTTGACCGCTTCATACATCGGCACATTTCCCCGGAACTGGCCATTATAGTTATTCGGCTCATAATCTTTGCCAAATGTCATTCTTTCATCCTTAAGTTCATCGGTGATTTCCCATCCCGATTCCAGAGCAGCTGTGTATGGTACAATCGGCTTCATTGTCGATCCAGGCTGGCCTACTTTATGGACAGCGCGGTTATGTCCCAGAAGGGTGTGTTCACCTCTTCCGCCTGCAAGGGCACGGATTCCGCCATTGTGGGGATCCAGAAGTATGGCTCCGCTTTGCACCGGCTGATCTCCTGTACCTTTAGGGAATAATTGATCATTTTTGTAAGTTTCTTCTACATTGCTCTGCATATCCTGATCAAGCTCAGTATAAATTTGATAACCGTTACTAAGAAGATCGTCAAGGGAAATATTATACTTATTAATAGCTTCTTCAAGAACAACATCTACATAGTAAGGGTATTTCCCTTTAAGGGGATCTCCCCCGCCGTCTTCAAAAACAAGCTTTTCATTTTTAGCATTTTCCCATTCTTTTTCTGAAATTAAGCTGTGTTCCTTCATGCGATCGAGCACGAGGTTTCTTCTTTCAATTGCTTTTTCTTCATTTTGGTAAGGATTGATCGCAGAAGGTGCTTTAACCAGCCCTGCAAGCAGTGCTGCTTCGCTAATTGAGAGATCCTCAACATCCTTTGCATAGTATTTCATCGCTGCACGCTTTATGCCCCAGGCGCCTTCTCCAAAATAAACCTGATTTAAATACATCTGAAGAATTTCGTCTTTGCTGTATTCCTTTTCTATCTCAAGCGCAAGGAAGAATTCTTCCAGCTTCCTTTTATATGTTTTTTCTGCAGACAATAAGGCGTTTTTAGTAAGCTGCTGGGTAAGCGTACTGCCCCCCTCAACAATTCCGCCTGCCTTCAGGTTTGTAAAAAAGGCTCTGCCTATTCCTTTTAAATCGATTCCTCCATGTTCATAAAAACGGTGGTCTTCAATGGCAATAACTGCATTCTTCATATGATCAGGAATTTGATCAATTGAAATCCCTTCATTTTTGTTTGCAGAGATCTTGCTGGCTACTTCCTCATCAGCGTCATAAATGACAGTAGATTGTGCAAGTCCCGCTTCAAGCGCACTTATATCCGCATCCTTGTATGAAAAATAAACGAAGCTTAAGAAAGCCAAGACTAATGTAGATGCAAGCAATATGGATACCTGTGTCAGGTGCAGCTTTTTCCAAGTTGACTGAAACTTTTTAATAACTGAAGTTCTCTTTTTCATATTTCCTCCAATATCTCTTGCTGAATATCATTTTGCTGGTTTAACGGCCGTCTCTAGACTATACCGATATCAGCATACCTGCAAAGAATATGTTTTCATATAGTATTTTGTTCCCAGCCAAAAACTATAATTCTCCCAGACATATACATGTACCCAAAAACTCAAATTTTTTATCATCTTTTGTAAATTTTATTTTTTAGTCTGTAAGACCCGGAATTTTACTATCCTGATTAAATGGTGACAAAACTCCCGAACGCAGCATCAATGAAAAAAAGCAATCGTAGACCGAATGCTTTTTTGATAAGAATGGAATTTTTGCAGACGCTGAAACTGGACTGCTCCTGAGCATTCCATATGAGTTTGCCTCATTTTTTTTAATACTAGAATCTACGAAGCAATATCGTTTTTTGTGTGGGTATGAACAAATTTTTCAGGAGCCATTTGATTTACAATGATTGATTACTTGCAGTGAAGGGTATATGTACAATAAGTTTCCTTACCTTAAGAAGGGGTGAACTATTATGTTCTTTGAAAAAATTGTAGTTGGATTTGATGATACAGATGGCAGCAGACAGGCTTTAAATATGGCGATCGAATTGGTTAAACAGCATCCTGAATCCCAGCTTCTGATTGCACAAGCCTTTGAGGAGACAATTGAAAATGTTCCCATAAGCAATGAGAAAGCAATAGAGCCTGTAAGGACAAATGGCTATCTGCTGGAAGGAATTCAAATACCGCCCCTGCCGGTATATCATGATGAATCCTCCGCCACGACTCACGCAAGAGTGAAACATAGTGTTGACAATACTTTTTTCAATGCAAAGGAAATTCTTGAGCCGTATAACATTAATGTAAAGTTCGATGTTATAGAAGGAAGTCCCGCTGACAGCATATGTGAATATGCAGCTGCCGAAAATGCCGATTTAATTATAGTGGGGAACTCAGGCAAAGGCGGAATTAAAAAGATGTTCCTTGGCAGCACCAGTTCAAAAATTGCCAAAAATGCACCTTGCCCAGTGCTTATAGCTAAAGATAAGGAAAGTCCGCAAATCCCTTAAAACAGGAAAAGCAGCCCGGTGGCTGCTTTTTTAAATTTAATAGTATACACCTATTATTAATGAAGGCCTTTATTCTCTGCAGCCAGCTCCTCAAACCGTTCTTTAGAAGACACTTCATCAAAACTGCTGTAAATTCTAAAATGGTCCTGATCAATTATTCTGTAATGCTGGCTGATGATATTCTGCTGAAGGATCAAACCGCTGCTTCTCTTCAATTCCCGCCACCAGAGCTTTCCGCCAAGAGTCTTTTCCTTCCTATAATCGATTCCCTCTCTTGCAATAGTCTCCAGAACTTCAAGGGGTTCGTTTCCAAACAGAAATCGGACTGTTTCCGTTTCCCTGAATAAGGCACATACAGCCACCACAGTCGACCATCCTGCTTCTGCCCGCCCTTTCTCAATTTGAACCAGGGTCTTCTTTGAAACACCAATAATTTCTGCCATCTTATCCTGTGTGTATCCTGCCTCTGTACGGATAAGACGGATCTTATCTGAAACTTTCAGTATAATTTCATCTCTAGTCAATGCAGCTTCATTCCCTTTTCGTTGTTGGTGTAAATTTACACCTGTTTCTATATTATAAAAGAAATAGTGACAATTTTACAAATAAAAAAATGCCTTGTTATTTAAATATACCAATTGTCACAAAATAATGACTGTGCTTTTTGTCACAAGTATGGGCATAATCCATAGGGTAAAATTACTGTTATTTTCCATTAAATTAACAGAGGATTTTGCTGTAATCTATCGAAATCTATGGGATAACTGTTTTAATGTGAAAAAGTGGAGGGTAAAATGACGATTGAAACAAATAATGCCATATTGGAACTTCTGCTAACGGAAAAAGAAGACCTTTTAAGTGAATGGAATGAAAAAGTCCTCATTAATAAGGATGATCCTTTTAAAGATAAAATCAAAGATAATGGCAACGCCATGTACCAATTAATTATTCAATTTCTGATAAAAGACGGCGATGAACTTGAAGATTATATTCAGAAACTTGCCTACTCTGTCGCTGAGCAGCGAGTGAAAGCAGAAATTAATATTGGAGACTTTGTTTATAATGTCAACTTGGGAAGAACGATTTTTCTCGATATATTGAATCGTTCCGAAATACATTTTCATGAACTGCAGAGCCAGTACGAAAAAATCGGTTATTGCTTCGATAAATTCTTATACCACGCTGTATCCAGATACACGGATGCAAAAGATCAGATCATTAAGGAAAAGACACAATTTATCGATTCCACCCATAAAGATAGATTGACGCTGCTCGGCCAAATGACTTCCAGCTTTATTCATGAGTTCAGAAATCCGCTTACATCTGTACAGGGATTTATCCAGCTGTTAAAATCCGAAAATCCCTCCATGAAATATTTGGACATCATATCAAATGAACTGGAGCAGCTGAATTTTAGAATTTCTCAATTTTTGCTCCTCTCAAAAAAGGAACTGATTGGAAAAGAGAAAATCACTTTCTCTCTAAATGAATTAATAGATGAAGTCCTGATATTTTTATATCCCAGTATCCTGGATGGAAAGGTTAAGATTCTTCAGGATATGAACGAAAATATATATTTGAATGGCTATGCTGATGAAATACGTCAAGTATTCATTAATATTATTTTCAATGCCATTGATGTGCTTACTCAGTACCGCAGCGACCCTGTCATTCATATTAAAAGCAAATGGACTCCAGATGGACACATAAAGCTTGATATTGCTAACAATGGGCCTAGAATTCCAGAGCATCTCGTCAGTTCCATTTTCGAACCGTTTGTAACAACAAAAACACTTGGAACAGGGCTGGGTTTATTTGTATGCAGGGAGATAATAGAAAAACATCAAGGGACGCTGACCTGTGATACAGAGTCGGATTGGACCGTTTTCAGCATAATCCTGCCAACTGAAAAACAGACAAAAGTCAAAGGCTGACTCCCAATTGAGGAGCAGCTTTTTCCTATTCCAGGCTTAAAAGCTGACATGATTTTAACCAAAAATATATATTTTTATTTAATTTCAGATTATTATTAATATATTTACAGATTATTGGAGGAGATTGTCCCATGTTTTCCTTAAAAGCAGATGAAGATATAGAATTGCAATTGTTCCAGCTGCATCATTCAGAAGAGCTTTTCAACCTGGTGGACAGAAACCGCAGTCATTTAAGAGAATGGCTTCCATGGGTTGATAATATGGCTTCACCAGTACAGTATCACTCTATTATTCCAGTATGGCTTAAACAGTTTGCCGATAACAACGGCTTTAATGCAGGTATCCGTTATCAGGGAAAGCTTGCAGGCTCAATTGGTTTTCACCAGATCGACTGGAACAACCGACAAACCAGCATTGGATATTATCTTGCTAAGGATTTTGAGGGAAGCGGAATTATGACACGAAGTGTGCAGGCCATGATTAATCATGCTTTCTTTGATTTAAAACTGAACAGAATCGAAATACGCTGCGGGATCAGAAATGGAAAAAGCCGCGCAATACCGGAAAGGCTCGGTTTTCGTCAGGAAGGAATCATCCGGGATGGCGAGTACCTTTATAATCGATATCACGATCTTGCCGTATATGGACTTCTGGCAAGAGAATGGAATTATTGATAAGAAAAGCGGAAGGCGCCTCGAGCTAAAGTTATCTATCTTCAAAATTTATACGTGTATCTTTCGAAAAAGCCTGCCTCAGGCTTTTTTTTACTGACAGGAACATGCATATCTTGAATCCTCAATTTTTATTTTTTCTGGTTACCTTCCTCCTAATTAAGGGTAATTTCTTATTAAGGAAATCCTTTATTCCTGGTTTATTTGTAAAAATCATGAATAAGGGAAAAGTACTTATTATAAAGGAGGTGCCGGCCCCTTACATAATCGTGTAAGGATTTAATATGATCACCCTTAACCTATTCTTATTATTTTTCTTAATTGCATTAACTGCTTTTTTTGTTGCATCTGAATTTGCGATTGTTAAAGTAAGGACTTCACGAATTGACCAGCTTATTATGGAGGGAAATGCTAAAGCCCGTTCAGCAAAACAAGTTATCAGCAGTCTGGATGAATACTTATCCGCCTGTCAGCTTGGAATTACGATTACAGCACTGGGCCTCGGCTGGCTTGGTGAACCGACTATTGAGAGGCTGCTTCATCCCGTATTTGAAAGCATTAACTTACAGGCTTCCCTAACTCATATCCTCTCTTTTGTCATTGCTTTTTCTGTTGTGACATTTCTCCATGTGGTCATTGGAGAGCTGGCGCCAAAAACCTTTGCCATACAAAAGGCAGAGGCAATAACGTTATCTTTTTCAAAACCATTAATTTTATTTTACAGGATCATGTATCCTTTTATTTGGATATTAAATGGTTCAGCAAGAATTATTACAGGATTATTTGGACTGAAGCCTGTATCAGAAAGTGAAATGGCCCATTCAGAGGAAGAGCTTCGGATTATCCTATCTGAAAGCTTAAAGAGCGGAGAAATCAATCCATCAGAATACCAGTATGTGGATCGAATTTTTGAATTTGACAATAGAATTGCTAAAGAGATAATGGTTCCGCGAACCGAGATTGTTACCCTGCCGGAAGATTCATCATTGGCAGAAATCCTGGATCTCATATTGAATGAGCGATACACCAGATATCCGGTTACGGCGGGTGATAAAGATAATATTCTGGGGATTATTAATGTAAAGGAAATCTTAACTGACTGCGTTAGAAAAAAGTGTGAAGGCAAACACCCTTTACGGCAATATATTAAACCTGTCATCAGGGTGATTGAAACCATTCCCATTCACGATTTGCTCCTAAGAATGCAAAAAGAGCGGTCCCATATGGCAATTCTCCTTGATGAATACGGCGGAACAGCTGGAGTGGTCACAGTTGAAGATATCCTCGAAGAAATTGTAGGTGAAATTCGAGACGAATTTGATGCCGACGAACTTCCGTTTGTTCAAAAGTCAGGAGAAAATCATTATATCCTGGATGCAAAGCTGCTGATTTCAGAAGCAAATGACCTCCTGGGAACATCATTATCCGATGATGATGTAGACACCATCGGAGGCTGGATAATGACGCAGAAGTATGATGTGACTCAGGGAGACTTTATCGAAGAAGAAGGATTCAGATTTATTATTAAGGAAATGGAAGGGCACCATATTTCCTATATTGAAGTTGTCAAAATATGACCTGCATTTTTAATGACCGGGGGCGATTTTCTTGCTCCTGGTTTTGTTCGCCTTCGGGCTGCTTATGCTGTAATAGTCCTCTGCCTGTCAGAAGCTGCCTTACCTTCGGATGGCATAAGTCAAAATGGCGCACACCGAGCCCTCTGAAAAAAATTAATTTTTCCGAATCTTTTTACTTCATATTTAAAGCATAATTTCATAGAATAAATGTAACCCTTTTTTCCAAACTACTACGTTTGACTGTATGGTTTGTGCTAACGTATAATTGATTCTAACTATATCTCTTGATGGAAAAGCACATGTTCATGAGATATAAGTATTCAAAACAGAGGTGATATGATGGGGCTTACTATCGTATCGGCGAATTAGCCAATATTGCTAATGTTTCTAAAAGAACTATAGATTACTACACTAGCATTGGCCTAATTAAAGCGAAACGCTCAAAATCAAATTATCGCATATACTCAGAAGAAGTATTGTCTGATTTAAGATTCATTGAGGAATGCAAACTGCTGCATTTTCCGCTTGAAGAGATTAAGAGAAAACTAGAAATGAAAACGAAAAGGGAGATTCAGACAGGGGAAGTTGAAAAGCATATTAACGCAGTCACATTGCAGATTAAACAGCTTCATCAGGAAATAGCTGTTCTCATGCCGCTTATTAATACACTGGATGATGAACAGAAAGATGGCTTTTCCAAGAAGCTGACTATTGAAAGCACTGCATTGCTCCGTTCCCTTTCCGACTTAACCAGCTGATCCCATTTTTCACAAAATCAGGAGGTGACACCCTGCCCGTTTAGGCGGGATAAGGGGAACTTATTTGGACATATTAAACTTGGTTTTTATAGCCATTTTAATTGCTTTAACGGCTTTTTTCGTTACATCGGAATTTGCCATTGTTAAAATACGAAGTTCCAGGATTGATCAGCTAATTGAAGAAGGCAATAAAAATGCAATTGCTGCGAAGAAAGTCATTTCGAATTTGGATGAATACCTTTCAGCCTGCCAACTGGGAATTACCATTACAGCACTGGGTCTTGGCTGGCTGGGTGAACCGACAATTGAACACCTGCTGCGGCCAGTGATCAACAGTTTCGGATTGCCGTCTTCCATTTCGCATATTATCTCATTCAGCATAGCTTTTGCTTTTATCACCTTCCTGCACGTGGTTGTGGGGGAATTGGCTCCAAAGACTCTGGCGATACAAAAGGCAGAAGCGGTTACACTGTTAACAACACGTCCTTTAATCTGGTTTTACCGGGTTATGTATCCGATTATCTGGGCGCTGAATGGTTCTGCCCGCCTATTGACCAGCATGTTTGGATTAAAGCCTGCTTCTGAACACGAATTGGCACATTCTGAAGAAGAACTTCGCATTATTTTATCAGAAAGCTATGAAAGCGGCGAAATCAACCAATCTGAGTTTAAGTATGTAAATAAAATCTTTGAGTTTGATAATCGTATCGCGAAAGAAATAATGGTTCCGCGTACAGAAATTGTCTCTCTCTCAAAAGATGATACACTTGAAGACTTCCTGCAAATCGTTCAGGAAGAGAAATTTACACGATATCCCATTATAGATGGAGATAAGGATCATATCATTGGCATGGTCAACATTAAAGAAGTCATGACAGATCTCATTATGAACAGGGAATTATCATCAAGCACCCTTAAATCTTACATTCGTCCCATTATCAGGGTCATTGACAGCATACCTATCCATGAGCTGCTGCTTAAAATGCAGAAAGAACGCATTCACATGGCCATCTTAATGGATGAATACGGCGGTACCTCGGGGTTAGTCACTGTTGAAGATATCATTGAAGAGATTGTTGGTGAGATCCGCGATGAGTTCGATATGGATGAAGTGCCCATGGTCAGAAAGACGCAAGAAGGCCAATATATCATTGATTCCAAAGTTCTTGTCAGCGAAGTTAACGACTTGCTGGGTACCGATATCAATGATGAAGATGTCGATACCATTGGCGGATGGATATTGACTGAAAACTACGAAGCCAAACAAGGCGACATGATTGAACATGAAAAATACCTGTTCAAAATTCTGGATATGGAAGAGCACCATATTAAGTATATTGAAGTAACAGCAGTACCAGAAACTGAAGAGCCGGCACCCGCAAAAGAAGTGCCTTTTACTGAAACAGAGGTATTGTCATAAATGAAAAAAAGGAACAGCCTATCAGAGTGCTGTTCCTTTTTTTTGCCTTATTGCAAAGATGCTTTTTTCCGTGGAAACCTAATCGTAAATTTAGTCCCTTCCCCTCTATCACTGCTGACAGCAATCTCTCCGCTGTGCAGCTGAACAAGCTGTTTAACAATGGAAAGTCCAATGCCAAATTCACCAAAGGAATGATTGGTCCTGGATAAATCAGCTTTATAAAAACGCAGCCAGATAGACTCGATTTCTTGAGGATCGATGCCTATGCCCGTGTCCTCTATTTCGATCACTGTCTGATCAGGATCTTCTTTACCCCTTAATAATATGGAACCTTGATCGGTGAATTGGATGCTGTTCTTTACAATATTAACTAAAATTTGAATTAGCCGGTCATAATCTGCATGAACTGAAACACCTTCTTCAGCCTCAAGATAAATCCTGTTGCCTTTTTCCCCTGCCTGAATTTCCAGCTGTTCCTTAACAATTTCAAAGGCTTCCATAAGATCAATATCCATTTTATTCAGCTGCAGCTGATTGGACCGGATCTTTTCATAATCCAGATTTTCGTTTACCAGACGAATAAGCCTCTTTGCTTCCCTGTCAATCAGGACCATCCCTTTTTCCTTTTCCGCCTCCAGGATCATTCCTCCTTTAATTCCTTCAGCCAAACCACTGATGGTGGTCAAAGGAGTCCGCAGCTCGTGCGAGACATCCGCAATGAATTTCCTCCTTCTATTCTCCAGTCTTTTAATTTCTTCATTAGACTCCTTCAATCTGGCTGCCATATCGTTAAAGTCTTTAGCCAGTTCACCGATTTCATCCATATAGGTGTATGGCACATTTACATCATAGTTCCCGGATGAAATCATAGAGGCAGCATTCCTGAGGTCCATTATTCTCTTGATCAGATTTTTAGACAGAACCAGGCTTAACAGAATGGTCGCAGAGAGTGAAATAAAAATGGTATATAATAAAAATCGATTTAATTGGCTGACAACCTCCATCGCTCCAGTTATAGGTGACAGAAGCAAAACTCCTCCAACCAGGTTGCCCCCCTGCATATAAGGCATGGAAACCAATGTTACCTCCTGGCCGAAGCGTTCTATATCATGCTTTACAGTTACTTTATTTCCTTTCGAAATTTCAGCCCACTCAGATTTGGTCAGCTGAATCATCGGATCTGATTTGAGCTCCGGATACAAGACCCTCCCTTTATGGTCAAAGAGGATGTATTTTATATTCCTTGCATCGAGCAGCTGGCTGTATTCTGTTAAAAATTGCTCATCACCCTCTAACCTGACTGTTAAATCAGTCAGGATCTGTTCCCCATAGGAATCGAGCTCTTCCACTTTATTTTCAAAAATATAATTCTCAACAAACTGGGAGAAAAGAATGCTTAATAACAGGAATGCCAGAATGAGGATGCTGACATGGCTAAGCAGCAGCTGATAAAAATATTTAACTTTCATTTTCAGCTGCCGTTTCATCAAATTTATAGCCCACGCCCCATACTGTATGGATAAAAGGCTGCTCATCCGTGCCTATTTTTTTCCTGAGCCTTTTTATATGTACATCAACCGTTCTTTCATCTCCATAAAACTGATACCCCCATACACTATCAAGCAGCTGCTCTCTTGTAAATACCTGTTTTGGATGTTTTACAAGATAATACAGCAAGTCAAATTCCTTTGGGGTCAAATTCTTAAGAAGCTGCCCATTATAATAGGCCTCTCTGGAATCTCTGCTGATTTTGAAGTATTCACTGGCAACATAGTGGGGGTCATCCACTGATACTGCTTCAGCCTGAAACCTGCGTGTCACCGCTTTGATCCTGGCCATTAGCGTCAGCGGACTGAATGGCTTGGTCACATAATCATCAGCACCCATTTCAAGGCCCAGAACCTGATCGGACTCGCTATCTTTAGCCGTCAGCATAATAATCGGGACCTTGCTCAATTCCCTTATCTTACGGCAGAGAGTCACTCCATCCATGATAGGAAGCATCCAATCGACGATAATTAAGTCCCATCTTTCTTTATTAAAATGTTCAAACCCCTGCTGCCCATCGTGGACAAAGACACCCTGATACCCTTCTTTCATAAAGAACATCTCCAGCATTGAACAGACACTTTCATTATCTTCCACAACAAGTATTTTCATTTTCCCATCACCGTCCCCGAACAGTCTTCTTTTCTTAATGTAATCGAAATGAGTGTTTTTTTTCAATGAATATCTCTGTCCTTAATGTTTTCGTGAAAAAGATAGCCAATTTATTCATGCTTTCGCTATATCTTGGGAAATGCTATATACGAATTATAATTTTGAAAGGAGTGCAGTGCAGCATGAATAAAAAATTACTACTAGTATTGTCTTTTTGCATTATTTTAATGGGGGCCGCTTTATCCGTTAACGCCGAAACAGCACCAAAGGAACAATCACCGGAACAAGAGCAAAAACATGAACACCATCACAGAATGATTGATGAATCCCAAATGAAATCCCTTCTGGAACAAGGATTCACCAAAAAGGAAATCTTCATAGCTGCCCACATTGCAAAGTTTTCAAATAAACAGATTGCAGATGTATTGGCATTTTATAAAAAAAATAACTCTTCCTGGGAAAAAACAGCACAGCAGTATGGAGTGGATTTAGAGAAAATAAAGAAGCATCATCATCACATGGATAAGTTCCTTGAAACTAATAAGCAAGTTGTTCTGCAAAAGGTCTCCGAGTATTCCGGCAAGTCTCCCCAAGTGCTGCAGAGGTATCTTGACAAAGGAGTCCCTCTTCGTTTCCTTATTTCCGGTGCAGCCATCGCAAAGGCGGCAAATATGGATCTGGGCGAAATAATTCAAATGAAGGAACAAGGAAAATCAATGCCTGAAATAAAAAAGGAACTGAACCTGGAAAAAGAACAAATCCATGCAGAAATAAAAAAACTGGTTGATGAAATTCACAAGGAAGTCAGAAAGACAAAATAATATGTTAAAACCGCAGAGGGCATCTCTGCGGTTTCGTTTTATTTAAAACAGAATTATAATGAAAGGCAGAGGTGAACAAAATGACAGAAGAAAACACGCCGTACCCAGCCGATCTGGATGAAGAAACCTTATTCATGGTTTCCCAAACATTCAAAGCATTATCAGATCCAACCAGGCTTAGAATTCTTCATTTATTATTTCACGGAGAGTATTCGGTAAATGAGATTGCCGAAAACCTATCACTGCTTCAGTCTACGGTTTCTCACCAGCTTCGCTTTTTGAAAAACCTGCGGCTGGTAAAATTCCGCCGTGAAGGAACCACTCTTTTCTACAGCCATGATGATGAACACGTCATTAGTTTATTGAACCAGGCAATCGAACATAGCCAGCATTCATAAGAAAAGCGGAAGCGCCTTGCCCACGAAGGAACGCAGACTAAGATCGCCACGTCCTGTGGCAACGTCTGCATGACCCGCATCCTGCGGGCCTCAAGCATAAGACGAGCCTCACGGTAAGGCGTCCTTTGCCTTGCTGGGAGGATTGGCTTATGACCTCGAGGGGGTAGGCGCTGGAGCTAGACAGTTATCGTTGTTAAAGATTAATACTTTCTTATTTCATGAATAAGCTGTCCTTTGGCCCCTATTAATTGCAGCTTTCATTATGGCCGGGGCAGCCTTTTCTTTCTCCTTCCACTTGAATTGTGCTATGCTCAATGCCATATTCATCATGCAGTACCGATTGTGCCGCATGAAGGACTGCATCGTGGCCGCCGTCATGTTCAATCACAAGATGGCAGCTAAGAGATGGGAAACCAGAAGTAATCGTCCAAATATGAAGATCATGAACATCCTTTACATGTGCAAGGCCAAGGAGCGCACTTTTAATATCCTCAGGATTCAGGTGGGAAGGTGTCCCTTCCATTAAAATATGAAAGGACTCTTTTACCACCCTCCATCCGCTTATTAGGATAAGAACTGCTACCATTACACTTGCAATCGGGTCCGCAATGCCCCAGCCGAAGAAATAAATTAGAAGCGCAGCTGTTATAGCTCCAACGGAACCAAGCAAGTCACCAAGAACATGCAGAAAAGCGCTCCTAACATTTAAATTGTGTTCCTTATCCCCACTCATTAATATAAATGCTGCTGCGATATTTACGAGCAGTCCGATCGATGAGATCACCAGCATCCCCATACTTTGAACAGCCGGCGGCTCAAGAATGCGGTGATAGGCTTCATAGAAAATATAGAGAGAAATCAAGAGCAGTGTGATTCCATTAATTGAAGCAGCAATAATTTCAAATCGTTTGTAGCCAAATGTTTTTGAATTTGTCGCCTTTTTTTCCCCTATTTTGATTGCCAGAAAACTTAAGCCAAGCGCAGCTGCATCACTCAGCATGTGTCCGGCATCCGATAGCAGCGCAAGGCTGTTAGTCCATACTCCACCAATTACTTCTACAATCATAAATGAAGCAATCAAAATAAATGCCCACATTAAGGCCTTTTTATTGCCTGTGTGATGATGATCATGTGAATGCCCATGTCCGTGACTATGACTGTGCCCCATTCATTCCACCCCTTTATATGAATATATGTTCATATATATTATGTATGACATTGGCTTATTGTTCAATGATTTTTTATTGTATTCTTTTTATTTAGACTAAAAGAGTGGAGTCAAACATTTTATGATGATATCCAGCAGAAAAGCCATTTCTTCACAGCAATTTTAGGATTCACAAAAAGGCAGCCTGAATATACAGGCAGCCCTTTTCCTTATGCAAGATAAACAAAATACCCCATAAATGCAATACATAGTCCATACATGATTGGATGAATTTCTTTTGGCCTTTTCAATGCCAGCATTGTGATTGGGTATAAAATGAAGCCTAGAGCAATCCCAGTTGCTACACTGAAAGTCAGCGGCATCATTAAGATGGTCACAAATGCCGGAATGGCAATCTCCAGCTTTCCCCAATCTATATGTTTCACTTCCATAGCCATCAGTGCTCCTACAATGATAAGTGCCGGAGACGTAACTTCGGCCGTAATTACACCGAGCAATGGAGAAAAGAATAATGCAACAGCGAAGCATGCAGAGATGATTACTGAAGTAAAGCCTGTCCTTCCTCCCGCCGCAATCCCTGAACTGGACTCAATCATGGAGGCAGTTGTAGAAGTTCCAAGCACAGAACCGACTACAGTAGCACTTGAATCCGCCAGAAGCGCTTTTCCCGCATTAGGGATTTCATTATTCTTCATCAATCCTGACTGGCTTGCAATGGCTATTAAGGCTCCAGCCGTATCAAAAAAGGCAACAAATAAGAAAGTGAATATGACTGCCAGCATTTCCGGCGTAAAGATTTGATCAATATTCAGAAAAACTTCACCAAATGTCGGTTCAAGGCTTGGAATGGCCCCAACAATTTTTTCCGGTTTATCAATAAGGCCAATTAACATTCCAGCAGCAGATGAAATGACCATGCCATAGAAAATGGCACCTTTGACTCCCCTTACCATTAAAACGATTGTTAAAATAAAACAGAAAACAGCCAGCAGCGTGACTGGGGATTTAAAATCGCCAATCGCAACAAATGTTGCATCATTACCTACAATCAAGCCCGCATTTTTCAATCCGATAAAAGCAATAAAAAAGCCAATGCCGCCTGCTATTGCATGCTTTAAATCCTTGGGTATGATGTTAATAATTTTTTCCCGTATTTTTAATAAGCTTAAAATCACAAATAAAATTCCTGATACAAATACACCAGTTAAAGCAGTTTGCCATGGAATGCCCATCCCAATGCAGACAGAAAAAGTGAAGAAAGAATTGAGGCCCATGCTTGGTGCAATCCCAATTGGATAATTGGACAACAAGCCAATTAATAAAGAGCCAATAATAGCAGACAGCGCCGTAGCCGTAAAGACAGCTCCTTTATCCATTCCAGCCTGGCTAAGTATAATTGGATTTACAATTAATATATATGCCATTGATAAAAACGTCGTTAAACCTGCGATGGTTTCCTGTTTGTAAGTTGTTTCTCTTTCACGAAACCGGAAAAAAGATGACATGCCATTCCCTCCTTATTTAGTTACTAATAAAAAAAGCTCCGCAATTTGCGAAGCTGCCATAAGAAAACAGAAGGAAAATAGCATGCCGATTCGAACAAGCTATATCCCCTGTAGTCAAGCTATTTACGGCAGCCCGGTAGAAACGCTCAGACCTTATCTCTGAACATATACAGGTAAAATCTATTGCCGCAGCACATCATTTGATCAATGTCCTGCGCTCAATAAAATTATATATTAATATAATGAAAACAATTCTAGCAAACTCATATATGAAGGTCAATTCTTTAATTTATTCTGAGTATTCCCCTTTATCTTAAAGTTGGTACAGGGGTTTAATGTTAATTTTTTTTTGTAATGGGTAAACATTAAGAAAAGCGTAATCGCCTTGGTCACCCCCGACACCTCGATGGGGTAGGCTGCTTATGCTAGACAGCAATCGCAGTTCGAAAATTTTCACTTTCTTACTTCTTAAAATCCAGCATGAGGAGGCAGGTCAAAATGTTCATTGTATATGCAAGCTTGATTCTTATTGCAGTATCCCTGATCTTTCTGGGCATCTATGCTTTTAAAGCATACAAGGATGCCAAACCGGCAATTAAGAAACTGACAGCTCTAAGCACTGTTATGCAGCTAAAAGCCGATCAATTAAAAAATGGAGTTGACGAACTGACAGCAACCCAGAAAGAAATTCAAAGAGATATCAATTATAAAAAACAGACCTTTAACAATACGATATCCGCAGTAAAAGAAACACCAAAGAAAATTAAGAAATGGTGGAACATTAAAATACCTTTTATCCACCAAATTAAATAAAACGAGGGCTGAGCCCTCGTTTTATTTTGTCCTATTTTATTGAAAGTGTACGATATGCTTCTGCATCTGTTTGTACCTTGGGACTTTCTTTGTCATCTTTCTTTCCGCTGCCCGGCTTAAATGTATTATTTCTGTGATAGAGGGCACTTATTTCCCCGCCAATAACAAGGGCAAGTCCGGTTAAAAAGAACCATAGCATCAGTACAATGACTCCGCCAAGGCTTCCGTATGTGGCGGAATAATTCCCAAAATTGCTTACATAAAAGGACAAGCCAAAAGATATAAGCTGCCACATAACTGTTGCGGCTATTGCACCTGGCAAGACCTGCTTGAAAGGAAAATGTTTATTCGGTGCTACCTTATAAAGAATAGCCAGGACTGTAACCATGATCACAAAAGCAATGACCCATCTCAATACATTGATCAGTATCTGCATCCCATCAGGTATGTTAATAAAATTCTCAACAAAGTTCATGATGACTTTTCCGAACACAGGAAGAACCATAGCAATGATGAATGCTGCGAGCAAACCAAGAGTCAAACCTATGGATATTAGTCTTGATTTTATAAATGACCTCGTTTCCTCCACATCAAAGGCGTCATTCATGGCTCTTATGAAAGCCTGCATTCCATTAGAAGCGGACCATAAAGTACCTATGATACCGAACGTCAGCAGGCCGCCGTTCGGCTTCGTAATGATATCCACTACATTATCTTCAATAACATTAAATGAATCTGACGGCATTACACTCTGCAAGTATGATAATGCTTTTTGGGGATCCAGTGAAAGATATGGAACAATAGAGATAAGCAGAATTAACAAAGGAAAAATGGAGAGCATATAATAATAGGCTTGTTCGGCTGCAAGCCCGGTTGCCCGATCTTTCTTAAATTCCTTTCCGAGCTTCTTGCCAAATTGAATAACCTTATGCATTTTACTACTCCTCCCTTAATCAGCTTATAGCTTGTATGTGTTTATTTCCCCGAAGACCTTTAAGCTAATCGTATTTTAATAAAATATTCATTCCATTTTGATAGATAAATAAAAAAGATACCTTTCCGCCAGAACGGAAATTATCCTAATAAGGGCATACAACTTATCATTATGAAACTCGATATCCCTTATTTAATATAAGAAATGTTATAATTAGATATAGCCTTTATCAGACTTGTCGAATAATTAATTTGAGCTAAAATGGCACAAGCTATCATATTATGTTATTAGCTCATTAAAGATGCTCGTTCAGTCTGACAGTGTGTTATACATAAATTAATTTACTAAAATGGGGGTCATTTATGAACGTTTCACTTGAAACTGCTGTTGAAGCAAATGTACATAAAGGGTTGACTAAAGGCAAGCTTGCAAAAAGGATTTTCTTCATCATACTTGGAGCCATACTTATGGGTGTCGGAATCGAAGAATTCCTAGTGCCCAATAAAATTCTGGATGGCGGAATAGTAGGAATCTCCATTATCCTCTCTCACATGTCCGGCTGGAAACTCGGCTGGTTTATTTTTATCTTAAATATTCCATTTTTTTACATAGGGTACAAACAGATAGGGAAAACCTTTGCTTTGTCTACATTGCTCGGCATTGCGGTATTATCAGCCACTACCCTCCTCTTGCATGAGGTTCCCGTATTTACAGAGGACTTGCTGTTAGCTACTGTATTTGGCGGTATCGTTCTTGGCGTTGGAGTCGGAATGGTGATTAGATATGGAGGATCTTTAGATGGAACAGAGATACTGGCCATTCTGGTAAATAAAAAGCTCCCGTTCTCTGTCGGGGAAATTATTATGTTTTTCAATATCTTCATTTTTGCTACTGCAGGCTTTGTTTTTGGCTGGGACCGTGCCATGTACTCAATCCTTGCATATTTCATTGCTTTCAAGACTATTGATGTTGTCATCAGCGGGCTGGATGAATCCAAATCCGCATGGATCATCAGCGACCAGCACAAGGTGATAGGCGAAGCGATTCTGGCCCGGCTTGGACGAGGCGTCACCTACTTAAATGGGGAAGGTGCATACACTGGGGATGACAAAAAAGTAATTTTTTGTGTTATAACCAGACTTGAAGAAGCAAAATTAAAATCAATTGTCGAAGAATTAGATCCGAGTGCTTTTTTAGCAGTAGCTGATATTGCTGAAGTCAGAGGCGGCAGATTTAAAAAGAAAGCCATTCACTAAGAAATGTTAAAAGGAACAGCATCCGCTGCTCCCTTCCCTCTTAATTATAAAATATCCATCCAGATTTTGATTGATGTTGCCAGAATTAAAACTGCCAAAATGACCTGGAGGATTTTTGTATTTACTCTTTTTCCTGCAGCAGCTCCTAATGGAGAAGCAATTAAGCTGGCAATGATCATTATGGCAGCAGGAATATAGTCCACCTGGCCGGTTGCCAATTTACCAGCTGTAGATCCAATCGATGAAATAAATGTAATGGCCAGTGATGTAGCAATCGTCATCCTTGTAGGGATCTTCAATACAACCAGCATAATAGGAACCAGTAAAAATGCACCTGCTGCACCTACGATTCCAGCTCCAATGCCGACAATCAAAGCAAAGAAGGCTGCAAGCCATTTATTGAACTTTACTTGATCCAAAGGTATATCATCCAAGCCTTTTTTCGGCACGAACATCATGACTGCGGCAATTAAAGCCAATACACCATATACAAGATTGATGCCGCCTTCAGTCATAAACCTTGAACCATAGCTTCCGATTAAACTTCCGATTAGTATTGCTGAACCCATATAAATAATAAGTGTTTTATTCAGGTACCCGCCTTTTCTGTAAGCCCAGACACCCCCGATTGTTGCAAAAAACACCTGTACTGCACTGATTCCGGATACTTCGTGAGCAGAAAAAGCAGCTAATCCAAATAATGGCGGGATGTATAAAAGCATAGGGTATTTAATGATTGAGCCGCCAATTCCTACCATGCCGGAAATGTAAGACCCGATAAAACCAATTAAAAATATAACGATTAAGTAGGTTAAATCCATGTGGCTATCTCCTCCTTTTTAGCAATAAAAGGGAGGAGACCCCCCTTTTACCTTTCAATAGATTAGCCTTTTTTTATCCAGAACTTTAAAATTCCGTTGTCATCCTCATGTTTTAAAAGCTCATGTCCTGTTGACTCTGTCCAGGCAGCCAAGTCTTTGACTGCGCCTTTGTCGGTTGTATGAACTTCAAGCACCTGGCCTGATTCGATTTCCCCTATTGCTTTCTTTGTTTTTACGATTGGCATTGGACAAGCTAAGCCTTTTGCATCCAGTACTTTTGCTGCGTTCATGTTTTCATTCCTCCATTTTTTCAAATTATCTAAGCTAAAGTTTTTGAATTCAGGTAATTATCTTACAGCACAGCGGTTAGGGCCGATTTCCATCTCTCTTTGTTTTTCTTCATCCGGGCTGATTTTCCCCATATTTGTTTCACGGATTTCCTGATAAGCATTTGGCTGAGGAGGAAGATTTTCAGAAACTAATTTTCTGAACTCTCCTTCGTCATCAATATTTAATCCATGATTCTCAGCAAATAATGTGCCAAGTTTCTCAGAAACACTGCCATCTTCATTTAACTCATCAATGATCATGAAGTGTGCAGGCATAACAACTAATTGACTTGATAGCTCTTTATAGCGCTTATAAAGTGTCTCCCTTAAATCGCCAGCCCAGTCACCGGCTTTTCCTGCAAGATCCGGTCGGCCAATTGAATCGATGAATAGAATATCGCCTGATAGAAGGTATTGATCATCTACCACAAATGATGTTGATCCTTTTGTATGGCCTGGTGAATAAACAGCTTGAATGCTGATCTTAGCAGAACCAATCATTACTTCGTTTCCATCGTCAAGACTTTTGTAATCAAATGTTACTTCTTCAGCATCCTTAGGAGGAAGCCAGTATGAAGCACCAGTTTTTTCAGCAATTTTTCTTCCCCCTGAGATATGGTCAGCATGGAGGTGTGTATCAAAAACATGCTTGATTACAGCATTCTTTTCAGCAGCAAAGTCAATGAATACCTCAGTCATTCTTGTTGCATCGACAATCGCAGCTTCCCCATTAGAAATAACCATATATGATAGACAGCCTTTACCAATGCGGACAAATTGGTACAATTCGCCCCCGTCCTTCAAGTCTCCTGCTTTAACAGGCTCAAGGTGTTCGCTCCATGCTTTCATTCCGCCCTTCAGGTAAGAAGCCTCTCGTCCAGCTTCCTCAAGCATTTCTGCAATCATGACAGAAGATCCTTCTTTTGCACAAACGATTAAAAGTTCTTTATCAGCTGGAATTTTATCCAGAATTGACTCTACTCCATCAAGAAGATCGAAGTAGGGAACATTCATGTATTCAAAGTTTTTTCCTTCAATCTTCCAATCATTAAAGTCACTTTCATTACGCACATCCAGTATAAATAGCTCTTCTTTTTGAATAACTTTTTTTGTTACTTCTTTAGCAGTCATTGCTTTCATCGTTCTATACCCCCTAATGTATATTTCTTTTTAAAATTTTTTTAGTTCACTTTAGTTTCTGTGGGCCCATTCCAACCAGACATTCCCGGCACTACATTAATTATGTTGGAGAAGCCTTTTTCGGTTAATGCCTGTGAAGCCATATCACTGCGGCTGCCTGTACGGCATACTACATAAATCTTTTTATCTTTATTCAGCTCGCCAATTCGTTCTTCAAGTTCGCCAAAAGGAATGGAAACAGCGTTTGGAATATGTCCAAATGCATATTCAGCCGGTTCCCTTACATCAAGAACGACAATCTCTGAATTTGATTCAAGTTCTTTTTGCAGATCTTCGTTAGAAGCAATAGTCTCAAAATTTACTGCTTCGCGCTCTTCATTTTCACTTGCTTTGCGAATATAGTGCTTTAGCACATCCCCTTCTTCAATTGTCCCAAGATAATGATGTCCTGAACTTTTTGACCAAGCCTGAATATCTGCCTTTGAACCTTTATCCGTTGCAAGCACCTCAAGTACTTCACCAGGGTTTAAATTATTAATTGCTTTTTTTGTTCTTACAATTGGCATTGGGCAAGCAAGACCTTTTGCATCTACCGTAAAGTTTGCTTTTAATGTTGTCATTTAGATATCCCCCTATTTTAACAATTTGGTTTAGATGAATAAGTTTACATTTCCATCTTCTGCATCTGCCAGGTACGCTGCTACACCAGCATAATCAACACCATCAATAATTTCATCTGGTTTAAAGCCTAGAAGATCAACTGTCATCTGACAGGCTACCAGCTTAATATCCTGTTCTTTTGCCATTTCAATCAAATCTTTTACTGGCATCGTGTTGTGCTTTTTCATAATGTCTTTAATCATTTTTGGACCCATGCCAGCCATATTCATTTTTGAAAGACCCATTTTTTCAGGACCTCTTGGCATCATTTTTCCAAACATTTTTTCCATAAATGATTTTTTCACTTGGATAGGCTCATCTTTCCTTAGAGCATTCAGTCCCCAAAAAGTGTGAAAGATTGTTACCTCATGGTCATAAGCAGCTGCACCATTCGCAATGATATAAGCTGCCATCACCTTGTCATAATCTCCGCTGAATAGAACAATTGTTGTTTTTTTCCTATCCAATCTTTTATCCTCCCTTTACCCTATTGGGTATAATTATAATCAAAAAAATTTATTTGTTCTTATTAACAGTAATACCTAACGAGGCTTGATATACCTCATAGGGTATATATTAGAGTATGTTTGATTTTCTGTCAATACCCTTTTCTTTGCCGTTTCGAAAATCTAATTTTATTCTATTGGCCCTTCCCAGTTCATCATGCCGCCAATCATATTGATCACATAAAAACTCTTGCCTTCAAGAAAGCGAGCAGCTAACCCACTGCGATTACCAGACCGGCAGACCATTATATATTCCTTGTTTTTATCTAATTCATGCATACGAAATTCAATTAACCCAAGTGGAATATGAATAGCTGACGGAATCTTTCCTTCCTTAACCTCATCCGCTTCACGGACATCAATCAAATTCAAGTGTTCGCCAGCAGCTAACTTTCGTTCAACATCTTTAGCAGTCATTGTTTTCATTTGAAGTATCCTCCTTTATTTCCAGGCGCTTAGCCCACCTCGGATATTTGTAATATTTTTAAAGCCTTCTTTCTTCAGGATTTTGCTCGCCTTGCTGCTTCTCATTCCACTTTGGCAAATGATAACTACTTCTTTATCCTTTGATAGCTGGCCCATTTTCTGATGAAGCTGATGAAGAGGCATATTTACAAATCCCGGAACATGGAATCGTTTAAACTCTGCAGGTGTTCTCACATCAATGTATTGTTTGTTTTTGTCTTTTAGTTCAGTTTGCAGCTGAGAAGGTGTCAACTGCCTGACACCTTTAACTGGAAGCAGCTTTCGAACCAAAAAGATAATAAGCAGAGCTATAATAACTCCATTTAAGATGGTCATTTGATTACCTCCAATTTATTTTCAATTTACCATACGGGGTATTAAACCTTAATAAAGTCAACTGCCTCTTATCTGCTTTTAACAAGCAAATTGACTGCCTCTTCAATAATGCCTGAATTTGCTGTGCCATTTTCAGCATTTTCAATAATACACTGCTCAAGATTTGAACTGACAATAACTGCGATTGCTTTATCAATCGCAGAACGGGAAGCTGTTAATTGAGTAATGACAGATTTGCAATCCTTTTCGTCTTCCATCATTTTTACAATACCCCTAAGCTGTCCCTCAGCTCTTTTGATTCGATTTTTGGATTTTTCATCAAATACCAATATTTTCACCCCATTTATTTCGTGCAATGACAATCTGGCATTCAGAAGCCTATCAATTGGAAACTAACTAGCAGCAAGGTAAATAAATCAGCAGCATAATAATCTCCTCTGCATTTAATAATTCAATTACAATTCATATAATATACCCCATAAGGTATTTAGTCAACTTTATTTTCTTTATAATTGAAAAAACACCCATCCGGGTGTTTTTACTCACTGTCTTAACAGCAGTCACTTTCGCTGCCTAATAAGACTAGCCTTTCATTTTCCTTGTCATGGTCAAGAACCATGCTTTCTGTATGCGGCTTGATTTCCGGGTCAAAAGCAACCAGGATTTCATTGATCATTTCGGTTAAATCTTCTGCTTCCGGCTCATCCAGAGCCAGTCCAATCTGTGGGCCTCCTCAGCCAAAGCCTGCAAAGTAAACTCTTATGCCGCCAGCGTTTTTCTCCTGAAACACTTGTTTTAAGAGGTCACGAGCCGAATCTGTAATTTTCAAGATAATCATCCTTTCTTCAGTTTAAAAATGAATTCAAGCCATTTTTGAGTCACTGGGAAGTCATCAAATAACCTATTCCCAATACCCCCGCCTGTACTCGTTAATATTACTTTAATATTCTTCAGGAAGAAAGTATTTAGTTTGTATCATTGCCTATTTCCTAATAACCTGTTTCTTTTCTTTAACTTAAAATAAAAAAAACGAACCACATCTGATGTGGTTCGTCCGTCATTTCTATAAATACTTCCGGTGAATGCTCTTCCCATCATAAGTGAAAAGCATATTTTTGCCTTCAACGATGGTTTCCATATGGATTCCTCTGCCCCAAAGCTGGTATACATACGGGAGTACTTTTTCAAGATATCTAAGATCAAGCTCCACTCCTTCAAACCAGTGCTTAAGGTATAGCTCTCCATTCTTCATATAATCGCCGTCATTAACCGTCAAATATGGGAATCCTCCATTTACTCGCATGCTGACAAGCTGATCGCGGACATGCTCCCACTGTTTATCAACAATTTTATAATCCTTTCCCTGTTTTTGGAACAGATACATATCTTCTCTCATGACAAGGTCTTTTGTTAAATAATTTCTTAAGAAAGAGATATCCGACTCGATCTCACGGACCTCAAACATTTTCTCCCGGCCTGAACCAGGCACCACACCACGCCTTTTCATTCCTTCCGTCGGATTATTATACCGCTCTTCAATATCTTCGAAAATTTTCAGTCCCAGATAATATGGATTGATTCCAGTTCTGGACGGCTGAACCACTCCTGCATTCAGTTTGGCAAATTCCAGCGCTTCTGCTGATGTCAAATCCATTTCCCTTAAAATACGCTGATGCCAATAGGAAGCCCAGCCCTCGTTCATGATTTTTGTTTCGAGCTGCGGCCAAAAATAGAGCATTTCTTCCCGCATCATAGTTAATATATCCCGCTGCCAGTCGGTTAGCTCCCTGCTGTAGCTCTCAATAAATAGCAATAAATCTTTTTCGGGTTTTGGAGGGAATTTCTTTTTCTTCTTCTTTGGCTCATGTTTTTTGTTCCTTTCATCCAAATCCCATAAATCATCATAAGGGCTAGGCGATGCCGTATCACCGCTGCTTTCATATTCATCTTCCGTACTCCAGGCTAGCTTCGGTCTCATAAGAGAGGGATCAATATGTTCTTCAATTGCCAGCACCGCATCAAGAAAAGTTTCCACTTCCTTCTTCCCAAACTCAATTTCATATTGCCTGATTCTTTCGGCGGTGGCAGCCATGCTCTCTACCATGTCCCTCTTAGTGTTTTGAAAACGGACATTATTTTTAAAGAAATCGCAGTGTGCTAAAACATGCGCCACAATTAATTTGTTTTGAATAAGGGTATTGGAATCCAGCAGAAATGCGTAGCAAGGATCCGAGTTGATTACAAGCTCATAAATTTTTGATAATCCTAAATCATAATGCAGCTTCATCTTATGAAACTGTTTTCCAAAGCTCCAATGCGAAAACCTGGTCGGCATGCCATAAGCGCCGAATGTATAAATGATTTCTGCAGGACAGATTTCATACCTCATTGGGTAATAGTCCAAGCCAAACCCATTTGCAATTTCAGTAATTTCCTGAATGGCATATTCCAATGACTTATTTTCTTCTTCTCGCATTGCCACTCCCCCTTTTAGTCCTTACCATAATCTATGAACCAACAAGAGGATTGATGAGTAGTCTCTTCATAAGCTTGAAACGGATTACAGCAAAAAGCGGAGCATTTCGCCCCGCTTACCATATGGCATTAGTCATCCAATTCAACTTTTAATATTTTTCCTGTTTCAGCATCAATATCAACATCTGCTTCGCCTTTATTTGTTTTCAGTTCAACTTCATATAGGATCTGTTCATTGTCTTCATCTATTTCAATTTCTTTTAGCGTTCCATTTACTTCTTTTTCAGCTATTTCAATAGCCTTTTGTTCGGAAATTATATTTTCCCCATTTACCTCTTTTTCGGACTGATCATTGTCATCATCATCGTCGTCTCGATCTTTATTAATTGAAATGACTTCACCATCTAAGGCGTGAATTTTAATATCGAAATCTTCTTTCCCGTTTTCAATATCAATGTCATAATACTGTTTGCCATTTGCTCTTTCCAATTCAATGCTCTCTACTCTTCCCTCTGCTTCAGAAAGAGCAATCTTCTTCGCTTCTTCAACAGTAATCAAATCCTGTACAGCTTCTTTTTTACTCCCAGTGCTTCCTTGTCCACTCGTATCTGCTGCACCTGCTGCAACAGCACCACCCAGCAATACAGCTCCTGCCAAAGAAATAACTGCAAATTTTTTGTTCATTTTATTTTTCCTCCTTTTTCTTTTCTACATGTTCAATATAACCGGTGAAAATGAGAGAAAAAGGATAAGAAAATTAAAATTTGATGAGAAAGGTATTAATCATCCCAGGTAACCGACAACACTTTTCCAGTAATAGCATGGATCTCGACAGCTGCCTCTCTTCCATCATCCTTTTCTATCTCAACAAGATAATAAGATCCCTTGTCTGTTTCTCCAAAGCTGATATCATCCACTTCCCCAGGTTCATTTTTTAGAGCAATTTGGACAGCTTCCTCTTCGGTTAGATTTTTGACAGGGACCTTAGTTTCCTCAGCAACACGGGATAAAATTTCACCATTAAGAGCATCAACAGTAATCTTAATCTTCTCTTCATCTTTCTGAACGATTGCCTCGAAGGCTGACTTTTCTTTTTGAGTCACTTTTTTCAGGGAGAGTAATTCACCAGTTTCTTCTGCCTGAATAATTTCCTTTATTTTTTCTTCATCAAGCTGCTTCTGTTCACCATTAGAAATCCGTTCTTTTTTTTCAAAAGAAAGAATTTCTCCTTTGTTTTCACTCAGCTTTATTTGATAGAGCCCTTCGCCTCTTTTCATTTCAATCAAATAAGTGCTGTTCACTTTTTTCAAATTCAGAATTTCTCCCTGATATCGGTCTTTTATTATTTCCCTGGCTTCACTTTCAGTAATTGATTCTGAAGCGGAGACATTTGTGAATTGTATTACAGCAAATACAAGGAGCGCAGCCAGCAGAAGCCCCGAAGCTAAAATTATTATAGGTTTTTGCTTCATTTCCATACACCTCTCCATTTAGCTTATTTCTCTATTATCTGATAATAAAATGAGAAAATGATGAGAATGGTTAAGTTATTTTGATGCTTATAGATGCTGCAGTTCCTAATCCTTCAGTACTTTCGAGTCTGATTTCAACCCCAAGAGCATCAGCGATTTCTTTAGCAAGGGACAGTCCCAGTCCCGATCCTCCTGTTTTCCTGTTTCTTGCCTCATCTACCCGGTAAAATCGGTCAAACACTCTTGGCAGATCCTTCTGGGGAATACCCATGCCGCGATCTTCAATCCGTATATAAACTTCACTTTTCTCTGTCCGAGCAGTAACCCTTATGACATCATTACTGTATTTCCTGGCATTATCCAGAAAAATAAACAGGAGCTGCTTTAATTTATTTTCATCCGTTTGAATAAAGGTATTTTCAGCCAAACCGAATTCCAACTGTATAGTCCTTTTAAAAGCATCTCCATAAGTCCGAATGACTTGGGTTAAAAAACTGTTAAGATCTATCAATTTCAAATCGAGCATCCACTGGTCATCATGCCGTGCAAGCAAAAGAAGCTGTTCTGTCATTTCCTTCATTCTTAATGCCTCTGAATGAATGGCTTCTATTGATTCATTAAATAATTCAGGTTCTTTCAATCCCCTTCTCTTAAGCAGGCTTGAATAACTCTCAATAACAGTTAATGGGGTTTTTAATTCGTGGGAAGCATTTGATATAAAAAGTTTTTGCTTTTCATAGTTGGATTCAAGAAGGTCTATCATATGGTTGAAGGTTTCACCCATTTGATGCAGCTCATCCTGGGATTTCCCCTCCAGTTCAAGACGCTTGAATTGGCCGCTTTTTCTAATTTCTTTCATGGTGGCTGTCATTGTGGCAACAGGCCTTGTAATAAACTTACTAAGGAATGCGCTGGAAATTAAAACTGGAATCATTGCCAGAACTGTGACAATCCCAAGAACGAAACGAAGAGTCTTTAATATTTTCTCTGCACTTTCCATGCTTCTGGTCAGCTGAAAGCTTCCTATTTCACCATCCGGCAGAATGACAGGTGCAGATGCAAACATATAGACTTTCTTACCTTTTTCCAATGTTTTTATCTCTTCATTGCTGATAAACTCTGCAGGAATTTCTCTGAGTGCCTTTTCGTCTGGAGATGCGACTGTTTTTGCCTTTTTATCCGGGTGTACCAGTCTCACCATTCCACTTGAAGGAACAAGGGCCCTAAGCAGTTCAGCTTCTGGAACATTCCCGATTGAACTTTGCGCAATCTTTGTAATATTAGCCATTTCATTTGAAATGGCGGCCCGCTCATTTTCATATACCAATTTGCTGAATACCGTATAAACAGTGAAATTCATTATAAGCAGCAGTACTGCAAAGAGAACGGTTGTATACAAATATATTTTCTTCCTAAGATTCATTTCGTCTCCTTTAATACATAACCTACTCCGCGGATTGTATGGATAAGAGAAGGCATCTCAGGCAAGTCTATTTTCTTGCGCAAATACCTGATATAGACATCAACAACATTTGTGTCCCCCAAAAAGTCATATCCCCAAACGGCGTCCAAAATCTGTTCCCTGTTCAGGACCTGCCTTTTATTTGTCATTAAATAAACAAGTAAATCAAATTCTCTTGGGGTGAGTTCAATGTGCTGAACTCCCCGGCTGACTTCTCTTGTTTTTTCATTGAGCTTTAAATCCGACACTTCCAGACAGTCATGAACTGCAGGTTCCTCTGTACCTGCTGACTTTATTCTTAGTGCAGCTCGTATCCTGGCAAGCAGCTCTTCAATTTGAAAAGGTTTTGTTATGTAATCATTCGCACCCAAGTCTAAACCAGAAACTTTATCTTCCACTGAGCTTTTAGCTGTCAGGAGCAAAATGGGGGTCTGTTTATCCTTGCTGCGAATTCTTCGCAGTATTTCTATTCCGCTAAACCCAGGAAGCATGATATCCAGAATAATTAAGTCCCAGCTTCCAGTCCGGTATAACTCCATTGCCTGATAACCATCCATTGCTTTTGTCACTTGATAGCCCTCGAATTCAAGTTCAATTTCCAGAAGCCTCGCAATTTTAGCTTCATCCTCCGCAACAAGAATTGATTCCTTCAAAAAACTCACTCCCCATATTTGACGGTAATATTCATAATCCAAGATTATCAGAAAAATATTTTTTTATCATTATTTTAAATAAGGAGTTTGTTTGCCAAATACAATGAAAAAAGCCCCCGAAGGAGCTTACTGTGTTTTTCTCTCTACAGATAGGCTAACCGCTTTGTTATCCTTAAGGTTATGTGTGACACTAACCAGCACGGTTACAGGTTTCCCATCTTCCTTTACAGAAAAAGTGAAGGTGTCTGTCACATCTGTTTCGGTCACTTTTTTCCTTCCTCCATACTGATAATCCACTACTTCTTCCCCAGGATAGTCTTCCTTAACAACTGCGATGGCAATTCTCCCATACTTTTCATAATCCGGTTTTTGGACAGCTCCTGCCAATGAGCCTCCCCCGGCTAATAAACAAACCAGCATAAACATCGATAAATACTTTTTCATGATATCCTCCAAAGCATGTGTCGTTAATTATATTTTTGGCTCAGTCTTCAATTTTATGTATGGAATTGTCTTATAAATGGATGTGGCCAATATACAGGTAAATGATGAAAACCCTTGTAATTCAACAAGTCCAAGATTTACTTCGAAATAAAATTCAGCATCATCATAAACTATAATCAACTCCTGAAAGAGGAGGAGAGGACAAATGAATAAAGTGGATTATGACCGGGCGCTATATTATACGCACCGGTCAGAATGGGATAACCTGCTGATACTGATGGTCAGAACAGATGATCAATTTCTTTCGAAGAAGATCGAACATTTTCTTCATGCCTACAACTTCGAAAAAGACTATTCTGTCATTGAGAAACATTTATATTCACTGCTGAGATATATTGACCATGCCAATGAATTATCGGAAAAACAGCTGCCAAACACTGTATTTTATGAACTAACCTAATAAAAGAATTCCACCAATAATAAAAACACGGATTTTTTGGTCCGTGTTTTTTTATTTTTATTATTTTAATTCCTGCTTAATTTGACCATATGCCTTCATATATACCTGAAGTTCTTTCATTAACCCCTCAACAAGCTGGGCAGGTTCCTCATAAAGGCCATCATTTTCATAATCAAAACAATGCGGATCCAGGACCAGCTGTTTAGGAATGACATTGGCATATACACCTCTGCCGGCAATTCTTAAATTATTCAGGGCATTGATGCCGCCTTTTCCGCCTCCTGCCACAACCAGTAAGCCAACTGGCTTATGGGCAAATTGCTCACTTCCGAGAAAATCCAGCGCATTTTTTAGAGCTCCGCTCATGGCACTGTGGTACTCAGGGGAAGCAAGAATGACCCCATCAGAGTCTGCAATTTGCTGACGCAGCTTTTTAACGGCAGGCAGCTGATATTGATCTTCTGTTCCATTATATAAAGGAATTTCTCCAAGACTTAAATCGATCAGTTCAGCATTATATTTCCTTGCAATATAACGAGAGGCTATTCCCGTTCTTCCCTTCAATCGCGGGCTTCCATTAATAATTGTAAGCTTCATCATAAACTCTCCTTTTAGTCCTATATTCTTTAGTATATAGAAACATGCGTTTATAAACATCGTCAGTATGGCTGAGTTTTATAATGCTTATCTTAGGTCTAATTCAGTAAATATCTTCTGCAACTTTTGGATGAGTTTTTTAGTCTTCCTCTGCAATACCATGACGCACTGCATAAAGTGCTGCCTGTGTCCTGTCTGCGAGATCCAATTTGGACAGCAGGTTGGAAACATGGGTTTTGACTGTTTTCTCTGTTATATAAAGGGATGAAGCAATTTCTTTATTGCTTTTCCCTTTTGCAATCTCCCGCAGAACCTCCAGCTCTCTCTTTGTCAGTTCTTCCAGCGGCTGTCTTTCAGTACTGTTTTTATTCGTTAAATGTGTGAGCAGATGGGAGGTCGCTTTTGGATGCAGCTGGTTTTCCCCTTTCATCAGCTGGATAATTGCCTGAACAAGAATATCCGGCTCAATGTCCTTCAGTTGATATCCTGAGGCCCCCGCCTCAATTGCCGGAATCACATGATCCTGATCTGAAAAACTTGTGAGTATCATGATCTTCACTTCAGGGCAGCTCGCTTTAATTTGCCTTGTGGCTTCAATACCATTCATAACAGGCATATCCAAGTCCATTAATACCACATCAGGCTGGTTCGTTTGCATCATCTCAACAGCTTCACGGCCATTTTTTGCTTCTCCGATGATTTCTATTTCCGACTGTGTTTTGAGAAAAAATACAAGACCCCTTCTTACAACATGATGATCGTCCGCTATTAAAACCTTGATGGCCATCTATTTCCCTCCCTTTTCCAAAGGAATGATAATTTCAATATTCGTTCCTTTGTTTGGCTCTGTTTTTAATTTAAATGAACCGTTCAGTGCTTCCGTCCTTTTCTTCATGCTTTTGAGGCCGAGTGAAGGGATATCGTTTTCACGATAATGAAACCCTCTGCCGCAATCGGAAATCACCATTGCAACTGTTTTTTCATCCACTGTCAGTGCTAAATCTGCTGTTGATCCACCAGAGTGTTTTTTGCAATTTGCCAGTGCTTCCTGGCCAATTCTCCAAAGTGTCTCTTCAACTTTTCCGGGCAGACAGATCACACCTTTTACTCTTGAATTGAGCGTCAGCCCAAGCATTTGGCTGTAGGTCTGCATAGCACATACAATCCCATTTTCCAGCCCGCGGGGTTTCAGCTGCCAGATAAGTGCCCTCATCTCGCTTAAAGCTTCCTGTGCGAGATCCTGCATGTAGGAAAAGGTCTCTTTAATTTCAGGATTATCAGTCATTTCAGCCCCTCCTCTCGCCGTTAAGCTTAAGGAGAACAAAAGCTGGTTGACTGAATCATGCAGGTCCCTTGCCAGCCTGTTTCTTTCCGCAGCAAGAGCCGTCTCCTGTTCCAGCTGTGTCAGCTTGATTCGTTTTATAGCCGTTCCGATTTGAAAAGCCACTGATTCCAGTAAAGCCAATTCTTCAGGTGAAAAATGGGTTTTATCAGGTGAGCCAATATTAAGTATCCCGAACTTTTCTTCCCCTGCTCTCAGCGGTACGGAGGCATGATGGGTAAGCCCCTTGGTATCCTTTCTTTGCTCGGCAATGGCATCTTCTATCCTTTTGCATTCAATAATGTTCGAAGCTTTATTTAATCTGCCGTCATTATAGCGGTCAAGACACCAGCAGTCTCCCTTGCACATCGGTCTGCAGTTATCCGCGGAAAGGGCAGGGGGCAGTTTCTCTTCTGCTGCCAGGCGAAACTCCCCTTGGCTATCGATTAGAAATACCCATCCCGTTTCAAGACCGGTAATATGAAGCAATTTCTGCAGAACCTCCTTTAGAAGGGAATCAATTTCCGTTCCTTCATTCAATATTTCTGCTATTTCTTTTAAAATTCTGATTTCAGATTGCCTTTTTTCCCCTAACACCCTTATCCCCCTTGGAACTTTCATAATATGTACTTTTATTATATAACTTTTATTCCCTTTCTTCCTTGGCATTTGGGAGGAAGCGGCCTGCGACTAAAGTTGTAGACAGAAAAAACACCGAAGAGCAGGCCTCTTCGGTGCATCTATTATGCAAATGGATAGCTGGTAAGTTTCATGCCCTTGCTTTCTGGCTAATAACATTCTGGATGTTTAACGCTATTTTTTTACTGAACTGCCCATTCTTTCTTCTACGATCTGCATAAATTCTTTTTGGACAGATTCCAGTTTTTCCTTGCTGCTGGCTAATGAAGAGGCACTGATTCCAAAGTAGAATTTAATTTTCGGTTCTGTGCCAGATGGCCTTAGGCAGATCCAGGTCCCATCTTCGAAGAAATACTTAATAACATTAGACTTCGGCAGTTCAATTACTTTCTCCATTCCATCTGCTTCAGTTCTGATTCCTGTTAAGTAGTCTTCAACAGCCTGGACCTTCATTCCTTGAAGGTCCTTTATTGGATTGGCACGGAAGGATGCCAGGGTCTGCTGGATTTTTTCTGCTCCTTCAATTCCTTTTAGAGTCATTGATTTTAACCCTTCAAGGAAATAACCATATTCGTCAAATAAGCTGAGCAATGCATCATAAAGGGACATGTCTCTCTTTTTATAAAAAGCAGCCATTTCCGCAGCAAGCAATGCCGCTTGGATAGCATCTTTATCCCTTGCAAAGTCGCCGATAAGATAGCCATAGCTTTCCTCATACCCAAACAGGAAGCTGTATTCACCAGTCTCCTCGTATTCCTTGATTTTTTCTGCAATAAACTTAAAGCCTGTTAAAACATCGATGGTTTCTACGCCAAAAGATGATGCAACCCTGCGTCCAAATTCAGATGTAACGATCGTTTTTAACATGATGCCATTGTCAGGCAGTGTATTCTTCTCTTTCTTCTGAGAAAGTATGTAGTGAAGCAGCAGCGCACCTGTCTGATTTCCTGTCAAAAGAACATAGTCACCATCTTTGTTTTTTGCAGCGATGCCAAGACGATCAGCGTCTGGGTCTGTAGCAATTAATATATCTGCATTTGTTTCTCTTCCATCTCTCATGGCCAGCTCAAATGCAATTTTTTCCTCTGGATTAGGACTCTTTACTGTTGAAAACTCAGGATCAGGGAGCTCCTGTTCCTTCACTACATGCACATGTTCATAGCCCAAAGCGGCCAAAGCCTCTCTAACTGGCTTGTTGGCTGTACCGTGCAGAGGTGTAAAAACTACATGAACATCCGTTTCATTTGCCGCATCAGGGTTCTCCGAAATGGTAAGGAGCTGCTTCTGATAGGCCTGATCAACTGTAGTTCCAATCATTGTGATTAGGCCTTTTTCCTTTAAACTGTCCTCGTCCATCACTTCAATAATCAATTCGTTTTCTATTTCATTTACTTTGCGGATAACAATATCAGCTTCAGCAGGAGTCAGCTGAGCACCGTCCGATCCATACACCTTATAGCCATTGTATTCCGGAGGATTATGGCTTGCTGTCACGACTATCCCTGCATACGCATGCAGGTAACGTACTGCGAATGAAAGTTCAGGTGTTGGGCGGAGTTCGTCAAATACATATGTCTGAATGCCCCTGCTGGCAAGTGTTTTAGCCGCTTCCATTGCAAATTCCGGGGACATGTGGCGTGAATCATATGCAATTGCCACCCCTCTGTTCTTTGCATCCAATCCTTTTTCTTCTATGTATGCGGCAAGCCCCGCAGATGCCTTGCGGACTGTATATATATTCATGCGGTTTGTTCCCGGTCCTATTTCCCCGCGCATACCGCCTGTTCCAAATTCCAGCCCCTTATAAAACGCTTCTTCAAGGAGCTTTTCATTTCCCTGCAGACGTTTTAGCTGTTCCAGTAATTCACTGTCCAAATTCTCATGGTTTACCCATCGATCTGCCGCTGTCTTCCATTCCATTGTATGACCTCCTAAAAAAGCTTCTTCATATCCTTTTCGTGTTCCAGGCGGATATTCCTCTTAAAAACATCCGAGTTATTTTGACAAAATTCACCCTAAGATTATGTATGCTTCCGCTGAAAAGCATTGAGCGCCAGTTGAAAGGCGCTCAATCTGCAACTATATATTACTTCTTATATTTAATGCTGTAAATATCATGCCTGCGGTCTTTTAGCTGGCGCACCGTGCCATCCTGTCTTTGCCGGCGGAGAATTTCCAGATCAACATCACCGATCAGGACCATTTCAATATTTGGATTGGTCTCTCCCACAATGCCATCCCTTGCAAACTCAAAATCAGATGGTGCAAATATGGCAGACTGTGCATATTGAATATCCATATTCTCAGTTTGCGGAAGATTGCCCACCGTTCCTGAAATAACCGTGTATATCTGATTTTCAACAGCGCGCGCCTGAGCACAATAGCGTACCCGCAAATATCCTTGGCGATCTTCAGTACAGAAAGGTGTAAATATAATTTTTGCACCTTTATCAGTCGCAATTCTAGCCAGCTCAGGAAATTCGATGTCATAGCAAATTTGGATGGCTATTTTTCCGCAATCCGTATCAAATACTTTTACTTCGTCCCCGCGGCTGATCCCCCACCATTTGCGCTCATTTGGCGTAATGTGGAGCTTATACTGCTTTTCAATCGTTCCATCGCGGCGGAAAAGATAAGCGATATTATAAATCTCATCATCATCTTCTTTAACAAAATGAGAGCCGCCAATTATATTGATATTATACCTGACTGCCAAATCCGTAAACAACTCGATATATTGCTCAGTGTATTCCGTCAGCTTCCTGACCGCAAGGCTCGGTGACCGTTCGTCCAGAAAGGACATTAGCTGAGCGGTAAATAACTCGGGAAATACTGCAAAGTCAGAACCGGAATCAGAAGCAACATCTGTAAAATATTCCACCTGATGGGCAAATTCATCGAAGGATTTAATCTGCCGCATTAAATATTGCACCACGCATATACGGACCGGGTAACTTGTTTTGTAAAAGCGCTTGGTCATTGGCCTGTAATCAACATTATTCCATTCCATCAGCGTTGCATATTTATTAGACTGCACATCATCAGGCAAATAGTTCGGGTTAATCCTCATCAGGATAAAGCCATTTAGGAGCTGAAAGGATAAAACCGGGTCATAGATTTTATGAAGTGAGACCTCGTTCACATACTCACGCGGGTTCATTTCTTTGGCGTATTTATGATAATTTGGAATTCGCCCCCCTATGATGATACTTTTTAAGTTTAAAGATCTGACAAGCTCTTTTCTCTCCTCATAAAGGCGGTGGCCAATTTTCATTCTGCGGTAATCCGGATGAACCATTACTTCTATTCCATAAAGGTTATAGCCTTCCGGATTATGGTTTGTTATGTATCCTTTATCTGTTACATCATCCCAGGAATGACGATCATCATATTCATCAAAATTAATAATAAGGCTTGAGCACGAACCAATGATTTCCCCATCATATTCTGCAACAAACTGGCCTTCGGGGAAAATATCCAGATGGCTTTCAAGCTGATCCTTCTTCCATGGTATCATGCCGGGGAAACAGAGCTCCTGCAGGGCGATGATATGATCTATATCTGAATGCCGTGTATTTCTGATAATCATTTTTTTCTCAAACTTCTTTAAATCAAGCTTTGTCAATGGTGGTGCACTCCTTTTGGAAATTATAATTATCCTGGGAGCTGATAAGAAAGTTCAGCCTCTCCAGTGATATACAGGTCTTTTCCCTTTTTTACTGCATTCATAACACCCTCTGAATTTTCTTAGCCAATTACCCTCTTTTTCTTATCTTGCGTCTTTTCCTTCATATATATTTCTATAAAGGTGATTGAATATCCCCTGTTCCTTGCTAATACCATTTCAATATTACAAATTCACTATTTCTGATGTTCCTTTGAACATGTTAATTTACAAGGGATGTCCAATAGCTTTATAATTTTAGAGTACATTTTAATAAGGAGATTATTATGGAGAAAAGACAAACAGACCGGCGGGAGAATTTGCTGTTTATTGCCTGGGCAGCATCGATTCTGGCCATGTTCGGCAGCCTTTATTTTTCGGAAATCAGGCAATATGAGCCTTGCGAGCTTTGCTGGTATCAAAGGATTATCATGTACCCATTTGCTGTCATATTAGGCTTGGCTGTTGTTAAGAAAGATTATCGCATCAGCCTTTATACGATGGTGTTATCTGCAGTTGGAGCAGGAATTTCTATCTACCACTACTCCATTCAGAAAATTTCATTTATGGCTGACCATGCAGCATCATGCGGGAGAGTTCCCTGTACAGGGCAATATATTAATTGGCTTGGATTCATCACGATTCCGTTTTTAGCATTGACAGCTTTTATAATTATTTTTATTTGCAGTTATCTTGTCTGGAAGAAAACCAAGGAGGTAGCAGAATAATGAAAAAGGTCATTATTTTTCTTGCAATTATCGTTGCGTTATTCGCGGCGGTTGGAATCTTAACTAAAATGCAAAATGAAGAAAAAGTTTCTGGGAATAATCCATATGAAAAGGATTCACTTCATCCTGAAACAGTCAAACAGCTTGAAGACCCAAATTATCAAAATCTGATTCTTCCTGAAGAATTGGACAAAAAGTTAAATGAAAATGAAGATGCAACTGTGTATTTTTATAGCCCGACATGCCCTCATTGTCAGAGGACAACTCCTATTGTGTCTCCGCTTACAGAAGATATGGGAATTGATCTGGTTCAATTCAACCTGCTTGAATTTGAAGACGGCTGGGACAATTACGGAATTAAGGAGACTCCAACAATTGTTCAATTTAAAGACGGCAAAGAGGTTAACAGAATTACTGGTTACCAGGAAAAAGAAGTCTTTGAACAATGGTTTAATGAGAATTCGAAATAACCAAAAACGCCTGCGGCTGCAGGCGTTTTTTTATACGAGCATTTCATTTGCGGCTTTGGCGTAGACACTGAACAGATTATTCCGCGGCATCCTTTCTCCGCAAAAATGACTGTAGTCGAATGGGAATGACAAACCGAATTCTTGAAGTATTTGAACATTTTTGACGAAAATCATTTCATATTTGTCATTCATCTGCCGGGATTCCAGAATAGCCATTAGCGTCTGCAGTCCTGCTATAACCTGGTAAGCCTCCTTTAATGTTCCGAAGTATTCAAAGTGCCGTGTAGAAGTATGTAAAATCTTCTGCTGTTCAAATTCTCTTATGTCATCATCTGTGAAATAAAGAGGTAACACATTTGAATAGAATTTTCTAATTAATTCTTGAATTTTTTGTTCCTGATCAGGAGTTGATGCAAATACAACTTTCACTGATAACCCACCTTTGTAATCCTTGTAATCAGTTCGTAATATATACATAAGAATATCATATTCTGAAAGCCCTTTAGGGTGGTAATTATACCCATGGAGTAGGAATTTGTTTACATTTATCCCTCCTGAGGAAATAGATGGCACAGGCATAATGCTTTATAATTGGTTCTAAAGTTCTATATTAACTTCATTTTCAGCAAAATAAAAGGTGATTTTGAATATTACGATAATATTTTGTGAATACCTATTCCTTTTATCAGCTGTTTTTAAAGGCTAATATATTATTGTAATTAATTTATATGTATAAAAGTCACGATTATTCAATCAGGATAAGGAGCAATTTATGGTAAAAATACAAAGGTTTGGCGAATGGTGTGAAATAGAGGTGCCGGTTAGCTGGGAAGGATATTCCGTCGAATATATAGTCCGGATATTATGGGGAGCACCAAAAAAGCAGACACACAACATGAGGATGAACAAGCAGGTATTAACCAATGATGATCCAGCCAATTGGACAAAGCCTCTGCATGCAGGGGATAAATTAAAATTCCATTTCTTCAAGGAGGAAGATTTGGGCCTTATACCCTCTTATTATGACATCGAAGTACTCTTTGAAGATGATCATTTACTTGTTTTGAATAAGCCTGCAGGCATGGACACGCATCCTAATTCTCCAGAGCAAACTAATACTTTAGCAAACGCTGCAGCCTTTCATATGCAGATGCAGGGCGAATGCAGAAGCATAAAACATATACATCGCCTGGATCGGGATACAACCGGTGCCATTTTGTTTGCGAAACATGCATTGTCAGGAGCAATCCTGGATAAAGAACTGGAAGTAAGAACAATTAAACGCACATATTTAGCATTGGTTCATGGCAGGATTCCGGAGATCAAAGGAACCATCAGCGAACAAATTGGGCGGGACAGGCATCATCCAACCAGAAGAAGAGTATCCCCCAGCGGCCAGCCTGCTGTCACGAACTATGAACTAATTGAGTACTTTCCTAAGCTAAATCTTTCACTTATTAAATGCCGTCTGGATACAGGCAGAACACATCAGATTCGTGTTCATCTCAGCCATATCGGTCATCCTCTTGCAGGGGATATTTTATATGGCGGGAAACCTGCTTTTCAACGGCAGGCACTGCACGCCGTAAAACTTGAGATTCCACACCCATTCTTAGAGGAAACCATAGTCTGTCATGCGCCTTTTTTAGATGAACCTGAGATTTTTAAGGGAATCGATCCGTATTCCTTTTAATAACGATTTAGAGCTGCCCTTTCAGAGGCAGCTTTTATTTCACTAAAACAAAGAAGCAGAGGCTTTCAGCGCAAAAAAAGAAGCCCCATATGGGACTTCTTTCAAATGATTTTATTAATCATGAGATTTGCGCATAGCCTTCATGATGAAGCCTACGATGAATACAAGCACGATAGCACCAATTAAAGCAGGAATAATAGCAAAGTCGGCTACGACAGGACCCCAATCACCAAGAATTAATCCCCCTAACCATGCACCAATGAAACCAGCGATGATGTTACCAATAATTCCTCCTGGAATATCTCTTCCCACAATCATACCTGCTAACCAACCAATGATACCACCTATAATTAATGCCCATAAAAAGCTTAACATTGAAAATCACTCCTCGTTTTGATTTAATTTAGTTTCTGTTCAGATTAAGAATTTCATTCAGTAGCTGCGCAGCTTTTGGTGATCTTATCTGCTTGTACAATTAAATTACCCAGGATTCACTATCTAAAACCAAAAAATAAAAAACTATTCTTCTGGAAAAATTTTATAAAAACAAAAAACACCCCTTAGGATGCTTTTTGAATAGCTTTATTAAAAATCAAATTTGTCCGGATCGGCCCCAAATCGCTGATTTTTATTTAATGTATTTATTTGTCTCATTTCTTCTTCAGTTAATTCAAAATCAAAAATATTTGCATTTTCCCTTAATCTTTCTTCTTTAACTGATTTGGGGATTACGATAATACCGTTTTGGAGATGCCATCTTAATATAACTTGGGCTGATGATTTGCCGTGACTTTCGGCAATTTCTTTTATGGCAGGGTGCTCCAGCACTCTGCCCCTGGCGATAGGAGACCATGCCTCCACTTTTATATTGTGATCATCACAAAATGCCTTCAATTCTTCCTGGGATAGAAGAGGATGAAGCTCAACCTGATTGACTGCAGGCTTTTCAGCTGAGTTTTCCATTATGTCCTTTAAATGATGAATTTGAAAATTGCTCACGCCGATGGCTCTTACCTTTCCATCCCTGTAAAGCTTTTCAAGCGCCCGCCAGGTTTCCAGGTATTTCTCCTTAACTGGCCAATGGATTAGATACAAATCGATGTACTCTAAATCCAGCTTCTTTAAACTCTTATCAAAGGCATCTAATGTTTGCTCATATCCCTGGTCCGTATTCCACACCTTTGTCGTTATGAAAAGCTCTTCCCTGGGAACACTGCTTTCTTTAATTGCCCTTCCAACACCCTCTTCATTTTCATAAAAGGCAGCCGTATCAATTAGCCTGTATCCTATGTTTATTGCATTTTTCACGGTGTCTTCAACCTGCCGGCCCACTTCTACTTTATATACTCCCAGCCCAAATTGGGGCATTTCAACTCCATTATGCAAGGTTAAAGTGCTGCTGATATCCTTCATATGAGTAAATCATCTCCTTCCATGTTTTCTACTTCATTTTATCATTTGCATGAAAAGGAGACCTGCTATTTACACTTTCAAAACAAAAGCGATTGCCCGAGGGATGCAATCGCCCATCTATATAAACGGCAAATGCCGGAATTGTGATATCGCGGATTTTTCGCCATCCCTCCTTATGTAAGATTGATTTTCCCGGTGAAAAAATGTCCTAAACAACGGACATTAAAATTATTTTTTTGAAGTTCGGAATGCTTTTAGGCAAAAAAAAGCAGCCTGAAAAATCGGCTGCTAAAAGTTTTATCCTATAATAAAATTGTTTTTTTCCAGTCCATAGAAATATAATCGGTGCAGAGGCCGTGTCATGGCGACATAAAGAAGCTTAATATCCAATTCATACTCTCTGGAAAATTCTTCTTCAAGTGATACAATCATGACCGCATCAAATTCGAGGCCCTTTGCCAAGTATGAGGGTACGATGACGATTTCATCCTTTGGTATGCTTTCCTGCTCCTGCAGCAGTTTAAAAGGGAGTTTGGCATGCTCTTCAAAAAGGTCATGAATGAGCAGGCAGTCTTTCATCGTTTTACCGATCACCGCAAACGTTTTATAATTTTCTTCTTTCAATGAAATTACCTGTTCCTCAAGCTGCTGTACAAGCCTGTGGCCATTCTCTCTCTTGATAAATTCAGGACTTTTTCCATGGCGGACAACCGGTTCGACTTCAGGGAATGAATAGGGGAGGAGCTTGAGCAATTCATTCGCCTTTTCCATGATTTCCACGGTGGTACGATAGCTTTTTTGAAGCTCTGTATATGTTGCACGCGGAAAAATAAAGTCAAGAACCTCCTGCCAGCTTGTTAGTCCCCTGTAGGAATGAATTCCCTGTGCAAGATCCCCAACTAATGTGAACATATCCGTATCAAGTGACTTTTTTAAAGAGAAGAGCTCCATGAAACTGTAATCCTGTGCTTCATCAATGACGATATTTTTTGCCTTCAGCTCTTTAGGGATGCCAAAAAGGCTTTCCTGCAAGTAAAGCATTAAAGCTAAGTCTTCTCTTTCATAAACTTTTTTCCTGAACAATTTCCTGCAGTATTCACATAGTAAATCTGCATCCTTTACAGGCAATTTCCCGCCTGACAATCTTGAAAGACGGATGGAGTCTTCAAATAGGTCTTTATAATAACGGATCAGGTTTTTTTTCGGAAATTGCTTCATGTATTTTGGCACAGCAGTTCTGAAGCTTTTCTTTAATTCTTCCAGCCTGGCTGCTTTTTTATCAAGCGCATCTGAAACATACTGTCTTCTTTTTTCCGGGTCTTTCCCTCTGTTAAGGGCCCTTTCGATTCTCTCGTCATAATATGTTTCAATTTTCTTTATGATATTTTTCTTTTTCTTAGCAAGATCGTTTTGAAGCACAGCTTTTAATTTTTCGAGCCTTCGATAAAGAGGCAGATAATTGTAATCCTCCAAAAAAAGCTGAAAGAATTTCTTATGGCTGAACAGCCTGAATTTATCTACCATAAAATCATCACTGGGGCAGAAGCTATTATATATTTCTTTTAGGTAATTGGTGAGGATTATCTGAAAAACAGGCGATCCTTTAATGGATGATGCCCAGGCTGCAAGGTTTGCTTCTTCACTGCCATGGTCCTCAAGCAAGTTCACCAGTTTACTGTCATCAGCCATTTTAAGATCCTCACCAAGACATGCCAGCACATATTCCTGGAAGGTAGTCTGGCGGACTCTTTCTACACCAAGCTCTGGAAGAGCTTCTGAAATATAGTCAATGAATAGCCTGCTCGGTGCCAGAATCATAAGCTGTTCAGGGGCAAAATTTTCTTTGTACTGATAAATGAAATAACTTATCCTGTGCAGGGCAATCGTTGTCTTGCCACTGCCTGCTGCCCCCTGAACAATGATGGGCTTATTCAAATCAGCACGGATTATTTTGTTCTGTTCTTCCTGAATGGTTGAAATTATTTCAGTGAGGCGGTTGCTTGAGCTTTTAGACAGTGATTCCTGAAGCAATTCATCAGTAGTCGTGAGATCTATATCCCGGATTTCTTCCAGAATCCCGTCTTCAATCATATATTGCCGTTTCAATGACAGATGGCCCGTAAAGCTTTCTTCATAGGAATGGTATTGAACCTCACCCAGCCTGCCTTCATAGTATAAATTGGCTATCGGAGAACGCCAGTCAACAATAATCTGCTCCTGATTCTCCCTTGAATACAATGATGTTTTGCCTATGTATAAAATCTCTTTTTCGTTTAAATCTTCCCTTAAGAAATCAATTCTGGCAAAATAAGGCTTTTTACGGGCTTTTTTCAATTGATTTAATTCTTCTTTGGACATCTCAAAAAAACGGGCATTTGTCAGTAAAGAAGAGTAACTTAAACTGGATTCGAGCCAATCAACGTCTTCGAAAGCTTCTTTCATATTCTCCTGAAACTTATCTTTGCTCGATTCTGAAGTTTTAATCACGACATCAATATAACGTTTCGTAAACTCCAGCCGTTGAGTCTCCTGCTGAAAATCGGGGTGTTCAAATTCAGATGGCATATGTTTCTCCTTTCAATTGTTTTTCAGCCGCAATGGAGAAATACATATGAGCGTACGCGTGGGCAGAAAAATATATTATCAGAAAAATCTGCAAGAATCAAGGGATGATAAAGACAAATTCAAATTAGGGTGTTACATGCATTGGCAATCATGGTAATTTATAATATAGAAAAACACTCTTTAGGAGGTGATGAAAGTGGCCATTGCAGTTGCAATGCCTGATAATGCGGCGTCTCATGCAAAGCCTGATATTGGTGGCGATACTTTGCATGAGGCGGTAATGGACTAAATTATTATCGCCCATTCAACTAAAACCATTTCTGATATCGGCTTTGCACCTTATTCATTTTTTATTGTCAAAAATCAATAAGGAGCTGGCAGAAATGAGTTATGTAAAAGCGAATGCCGTTTTACCGGAGAATTTGATAGCAGAAATTCAAAAATACGTTCAGGGTGAGGCTATTTATATCCCCAAGCCTGAAAAGGACTACGAAAAATGGGGATCACGCTCTGGAGCGAGAAAAGCTCTGGATGAAAGGAACTGTTCTATTAAACGTGCCTTCCAAAACGGCAAAACAATTAGCCAATTGGCGGAAGAATATTTTCTTTCAGTCGAAACAATCAAAAAAATAGTTTATAAAAAGTGAAATCTTCGCACTGGACCTTGTTCAGTGCTTTTTCATATGCCGTGTTCATTTCCTAATTATTTTATACATTTACATTTTTATGTAATTATTTTAAAGTGAAGGTGATATATAAAGGTGCTGAAGGTATAGGAGTGAATATATTGGAACCTTTCATCCGAAATGATCAATATAATTTTATTAAATATCAGACGCAAGTGCTTATTAATGGCCATGCAACTGTCAATGATACAGGAGTGCTGAATACACTGAAATCTCTTTCTAGCGAAAAAGTTTTAGGTCTTTTTGAAGAACTCAGCGAGGAACAAAAGCAGCTTCTTTCACCAATCATTGATATAAAAGAAAGAGACCAGGCTGATGCCTTCTTGGCACAAATAAAGGAATATGTAATACCGTTTGCATCTTTGACGGAACAATCCATCAAAAAGCTGTTCCCTAAAGCAAAAAAATTAAAGATACCAGCACTTGAAGATATCGATTTCAGGGAAATCAGCTACTTGGGATGGGACGACAAAGGTACAAACAGGAAGTATATGATCAGCCTGCTGGATGGCAGACTGACTGGCATATATGGAACATTTAAACCGCTGAGCAAAAAAGGAATCTGTGCCATCTGCAGCAAATTTGAAGAAACAGGCATGTTCTTAACTGAAACCAAGGGTACTCAGTTGGGCACTTATACAAAAAAAGGAAATTACATTTGCCAGGACAGCCAGAAATGCAATGAAAATTTGAATTCACTGCAAAAACTGCATGATTTTATTGGAAGGCTGAAAGGATAGATGGTCATCCCCCCATAATTAAGGCACCGCCGAGTTTGGTGGTGTCTTTCTTTCAGTTATAAAGAGTCTCTTCGTTTATTCTCATCAAACTGGGGAATATTACTGTAATAAAAAAAACTATCATATTTTGTCGATTTCGTATAAAATAATTACGTTTGATTCAATTTTTCCTAAAATAATTGGGGGTAAAAAAATGGTTTTTAAGAAGAAGGACAAGTTTAACACATTGTTAAGCAATATTTCCGTGAATTTAAAAGATAGTGCAATTTACTTTGCCGACTATAAGATTAACAATGTCAGTGATTTAAAAACCTTTTCAAAAACAATGAAGGATTATGAAACAAAGGGCGATTCCTATGTTCATGAAGTCATTAAAGAACTAAATAACGCTTTTATTACGCCGATTGAAAGAGAAGACATCCTCCACCTCGCTATGAGCATGGATGATGTGCTGGATGGCTTTGAAGAATGTGCTGATTTATTTGAAATGTATTCCATGACACAGGCTGATGAATTTATGCTTAAGTTCGTGGATGCGATTAAGAATTGTGCAATTGAAATTGAAAAATCCGTGGTGCTTCTTTCAACTAAGAAATTACTGCAGATCAGAGAGCATGCAATCAAAATTAAAGATTACGAATCCAAATGTGATGGAGTCCGCCGTCAGTCAATCAAGCATCTTTTTGCCACAGAAAAAGATCCTATTCGAATCATTCAGTATAAAGAAATTTATGAAACGCTGGAAGAAATTGCAGACAGCTGCCAGAATGTCGCCAATACGCTTGAAACCATCATTATGAAAAATGCTTAAGGGGCGATTACAATGGATGCAATATTTATTATAACAATCTTAATTGTCATTGGGGCCCTGGCATTTGACTTTATCAATGGTTTTCACGATACAGCAAACGCAATAGCAACCTCAGTCTCAACCAAGGCGCTTAAACCAAGGCACGCCATCATATTGGCAGCCGTCATGAACTTTGTTGGTGCCATGACATTTACTGGAGTGGCTAAAACCATTACCAAAGATATTGTGGACCCTTTTACCTTGCAGAATGGTTCTCTTGTCATCCTAGCCGCTTTAATCGCTGCGATATTCTGGAACCTGCTGACCTGGTATTATGGCATCCCAAGCAGCTCTTCTCATGCGATCATAGGGTCGATAGCCGGTGCCGCGATTGCGGCAGCAGGATTTTCAGCTCTAAATTATCAGGGATTTTTAAAAATCCTTCAGGCACTTATCTTTTCGCCGTTAATTGCATTTGCAGTAGGTTTTATTGTTTACAGCATTTTCAAGATTGTTTTTAAACACAACAACCTGACTAAAACTAACCGGAACTTCAGGCTGATCCAAATTTTCACTGCTGCTCTGCAATCCTATACACATGGAACAAATGACGCACAGAAGGCAATGGGGATCATTACAATGGCTCTGATTGCAAACAATTATGTTACAACTACTGATATCCCTTTCTGGGTACAGTTCTCCTGTGCATTAGCCATGGGTCTCGGAACTTCTGTCGGCGGCTGGAAAATCATTAAAACAGTCGGCGGAAAAATCATGAAAATCCGTCCTATAAATGGAGTGGCAGCAGACTTAACAGGCGCTATGATCATCTTCGGTGCAACGTATATCCATTTGCCTGTTAGTACTACTCATGTTATCTCCTCTTCCATCCTGGGTGTAGGTTCTGCCCACAGGCTAAAAGGAGTAAAATGGGGTACAGCACAGAGAATGCTTATTACATGGGTAATCACCTTGCCAATATCGGCAACTTTAGCTGGCATTGTCTATTTAATATTAAATGCCATATTTTAATAATAATTTCAAAAGGAGCAGGCTGAGCCCGCTCCCTTTTTTTAACCCTTGCCTTACCCCATTATCAGTTCATCAATAGGTATTTCAGAAAAAGCCTTATACCGCAAAACCTTTTCATGGAAGGAAAGAAAGTGCGTCACATCATTAGGAACAGCCGCACAGTGCATTCCTGCCTGAACAGCTGCGATTGATCCATTTACCGAATCTTCAATGGCCAGACTTTCTTCCGGCTCGACACCCATTTCTTCAAGTGCTTTTATGTAAAGAGCCGGGTCAGGCTTTACTTTTTCAACATCTTCTTTTGTTTTGATAGTTTGAAAATGTCCCTCAATTCCAAAGTGGTTTAAATAATGCTTAACCCAATCACTGCCGGAACTGGATGCGACTCCAAGCTTAAGGCCTTTTTCAATGCATTTTTCTATTAGATCCTGAATCCCTTCCCTCAGAATTAAAATATCCCTCTGACTCTGGAATGCTTTTTCTGTTTTCTCCTGAACAGATTCACGATTAATTTGAATACCTAATATACTGTCAATATAATTAAATAGAATGTCATCTGTGGTGCCAATGCCCTTCGCAAAATCCTCCAGCCCAAGCTCAAATCCATAATCTTCTGACAGAGTTTGTTTAAAGACCTCATACCATAAAGACTCTGTGTCTACAATGGTTCCATCAAAATCAAAAATTACAGCCTTTATCATCTGCAACCGCCTCCTGAATTCTTTCTCCTTACATTAGACGCTACTGTTATATTAAAGTTACTATTTTTGTAGCAAGCCGGGAGTTAGCTACCCGGCTTTTGAAGAATTCTTCTTGTAAGCTTGCGGATAATCTCAGGCAAAACTTCAAAAGTATATGGTTTATAGACCCGCTCAGTCCACTTATGGCCAGCCTTCCCATAAACTCCGAGGTTAATGACAGGAATATTTAAATCTCTCATTGCCTTTAATGGAATTGGAAAAAGGCTTTTTATAGCAGGAAAGTTCTTTTTAAGAGATTGTATATCCTCATCAGAGCCGTCAAAAGATAGGAAGCTTCCATCAGATAAGTAGGGGAAATATTTGCGGACCTTGAATACCTCACCTGTCTTCTCAGCCTCTTCAGCCAGCACTTCCTCCAGGCAATTCTTCAAAAAGATCCCTCTTTCTGTATTCACATCAACCGTGTTGGCAGGAAGAAAAGGTGTTCCATAAAATAAAACCACTCTCGGTTTCTTTTCAGGGTCTGATTGGTGTAAAGCTTCTACAATATCAAAAGCAATCATTCTGGCATCTGTTTCTTTGAGCGAGCTTTGCTTTCTTGCTTCTTCCATAACACTCACTGTATCTATGCCCTTTTCTTCAAGATAAACAAGAAAATCCTCTAATGCCGTCACTTCTGTACCCCAGTCCAGCTGTCTTTCCGGCAGCTTATTGACAGTCCGAAAATCTTTAAAGGCACTTTTCAGCCGGTCCTCTACTGAGATGGCTGCATCTTCGGCAATCATCCCAAGTTCTTTCGAAAGCTGCTTCAATGGTTTTTCATAGAAAAAGTAATTGAAGTAAACTCGGCAGCCGACTGCCGTCTGAACGTCATAGCGTTTTTTATCATCTCTCATATATAAACAGCTTGGCGGAAGCACCAGCTCTCCTTCAAGCTTCTCAGTCAGCTGAAAATTCTGGCTTATACGGGCCGTCAGCTCTGCAGCAATTAATGTTGGATCAATCCCCGCAAGACTTTCACCTGCATGAGCCTCCCTTCCGAAAATGGAGAAACACGGCAAGATTTTTCCTGCTGTACCGGTGTATATATACTTTGTGGTGTCCCCATCATACAATGGCGAGATAAAATCATTATTTATTGCAGTCAAATATTCCAGGCCCATTTTTTCTTTCAGCCTTAGCAATTCGGATAGGGCGGCTCTGCTTCCTTTATGCTCTCCCTCTTCATCAGCATTGAACATGACAAGCAAATTGCCGTCCAATTCGTCGCGATTTTCTGAGAAATACAGGAGATTGGACAGATGGACAGCTATTCCGCTCTGCATATCCAATGCCCCTCTGCCAAAAAGCCACTCATCAGACCGGGCGTCTTCCTGCACTTCCGGATCTGCGCCATATTGTACAAAAAACTCCTGGAGCTTAGCCGGATCATGGGCCAGTCCCTGAATCGGCCCAAAATCCTCTGTGCCGACCGTGTCTAAATGCGCCAGATATATAATGGTCTTTTTGCTTCTGGAGCGCCCCTTGAGGAAGGCAAACACATTCTTGCGGCCCAATTCATCACCAGGTATTTCCTGGGTCCATACTAAATTATCATTATCATTAAAACATGGGTACGAGTGTATTATTTCTTTTAAAAAGTCAGCTTTATGCCTTTCTCCATCCGAATGGTTGTAGCTCTTCATCTGCACAAGGGCCTTTGTAAAATATTCGGCCTGCTGACTCAAGTTCATAGTTTTAAGATTTGCAAACATAGGCCAACCCCATTTCGTTATCATTTGACAATAGTGTATAAGCATACTCCATTGATAATCAACACATTTTTATATAATGGCTGTTTCGCGGAAAGCAAGTTTCCTATCGAAGCTTTTTTCTTTATATAAGGATGAAACCGCCAATATATAGAATAATAACATTAAGGTCTTGAAATCTATACCAAAAACGAATATTATATTATTTGTGCTTTCTTAACGTTCGTATTTTTTGATAACACATACAACCTGAAAGAAGTTTTAGTTTATGGGGGACTTTATATGTTCAAATTAAAAGAAAATCAAACAAACGTAAAGACCGAGGTTCTGGCAGGCATCACCACTTTCTTAACTATGGTTTATATTGTGGTCGTTAACCCTGTCATATTATCTGATGCAGGTGTACCTTTTGAGCAAGTCTTTTCCGCAACCATTATCGCAACCGTTGCAGGTACTCTTTGGATGGCGCTGTTTGCCAATTATCCGATTGCCATCGCACCGGGAATGGGCCTGAACGCCTATTTTGCCTACTCCGTTGTCGGCACACATGGAAATATTGATTACATGACTGCATTCTCAGCAGTATTTATTGCAGGTATTATCTTCATTATATTGTCGCTTACACCTTTCCGGGAAAAACTGATCATTGCGATACCGGATAATTTAAAGCACGGAATTACTGCCGGAATCGGCTTATTTATTGCATTTATCGGCTTGCGGTTAACCGGGCTGATCACAAGCCACCCAACAAATCTTGTTGCACTAGGGGATTTGCATTCTCCACAATCCATTCTTGCTCTGATCGGTCTTGCTGTAACATTAATTCTCATGACGCTCGGGATTAATGGGGCTTTATTTTTCGGAATGATAATCACAGCCCTGATTGCCTTCTTTACTGGCCAGCTCTCTTTTGATCAAGGATTTGTATCACTGCCTTCGCTTCCGGATGGAATCATCATTTTAAATCCATTTGATGCAATTGGAGATGTTATCCAGCATAGTTTATACGCCGTTGTTTTCTCCTTCCTGCTTGTAACGATTTTTGATACGACAGGAACGATGATCGGCGTTGCCCAGCAGGCCGGATTAATGAAGGGCAAAACGATGCCTAGAGCTCGTGAGGCGCTTTTGTCAGATTCCATCGCTACTTCTATCGGTGCCATGTTTGGCACAAGCCCGACTTCAGCTTATATTGAATCTTCCACAGGTGTGTCAGCGGGCGGAAGAACAGGATTAACAACCTTGACGGTTGCAGGTTTGTTCCTGCTTTCAGCTTTCTTCGGACCGCTTGTCAGTGCCGTATCAGGTCTTGCTGCCATTACTGCACCAGCCCTGATCATCGTTGGAAGCCTGATGATGGGCAGCATTTCACATATTAAGTGGAATGAACTTGATGAAGCATTCCCTGCATTCCTGATTATCTTAAGCATGCCGCTGACATCCAGTATTGCAACAGGAATTGCGCTTGGATTCATCGCTTATCCGCTTATGAAAGTGGTAAAAGGCAAATGGAGAGAAGTTCATCCGCTGGTTTATTTATTTGCAGTGTTATTCTTTTATCAGCTTGCTTTCCTGCCGCACTAAATAGAAAAGCGGAAGTGCCTTACAACAAAAGCTTGTCCAAATCGGACAAGCTTTTTTGTTTTCTAACGCTTCTATTTAATGCCTGCCCATTCATATTCTATAAGTATAGAATTGGACAAGTTAGGGTGATAGCTGATGTATGAAAAGCTGTTTGCAACTTTAATAGGAAGTTTATTATTAGGCATAGGCATTAACGGCTTCCTTGTCCCTCACCATTTGCTTGATGGGGGCATTATTGGCATAGGGCTAATCCTCCATTATTATTACGAGCTTCCCACTGGATTGAGTATGATTGTCTTAAGCATTCCATTATATGTACTTGCCTGGTTTTATGAGAAGAAATATTTTTTCTATAGTCTGCATGGCCTTCTGATTTCTTCCTTCATTATTGATTTGCTTTCTGCTATGCGAGGTCATTTTGAACTTTCCATTTTGCCCAGCTCGATTTTAGGCGGATGCCTGGTCGGCTTTGGAATCGGCCTCATGCTCCGTTATGAAACCAGCACAGGGGGTACAGACCTTCTGGCTCAGCTGATGACAAAGCTCCTCCCTATTAACATCGGCGCTTTGATATTCGCAATTGATGGATTGGTTATTTTAAGCGGATTAAAAATTGTCGGTATTGAAAAGTTCCTGTACTCGTTTATCACCATCATATTTGTTGGCGCCATGACATCGTTAACAGTTATAAGAAAAGAGCAGAATATCGTTGATTGAAAAAAGCGACAGGTGCCCGGCACCCGTCGCTTTGCTTATGCTTATGCTTATGCTTATGCTTCTGCTTCTATTTTTTCATTCATGTCGCTATAAAGATTTCCATCAATTTCACCGGTGATTCGGCTCGTTAAGATACCGGAGGTCATGGATCCGCTGACGTTAACAGCTGTACGTCCCATGTCTATCAGCGGTTCAATTGAGATCAGCAAGCCAGCCAGTGCAACTGGCAGGTCAAGGGCAGATAATACCAGGATCGCTGCGAACGTCGCACCGCCGCCGACCCCTGCCACACCAAAGGAGCTGATCGCTACAATTAGAATGACGGTAAAAATAAATCCTGGTGACAGCGGGTTAATGCCCACAGTCGGAGCAATCATTACCGCCAGCATTGCCGGATAAATTCCAGCACATCCATTTTGGCCGATGGAAAGTCCAAATGACCCTGCAAAGTTGGCAATTCCTTCAGGAACACCCAGCGACTTTTGCGTTTTAATGTTCAATGGCAATGCACCGGCACTTGTTCTAGATGTAAAGGCAAATGTTAATACAGGAAATGCTTTTTTCATATATGTGATTGGATTTAAACCGCTCAATGTTAAAAGCAGCAGATGAATCAGGAACATAATGGCAAGTGCCACATAAGAAGCAATAACAAATTTCCCTAAATTTAAAATGGAGTCGAAATCGCTCATGGCCACTGTTTTCGTCATAATCGCCAAAACTCCGTATGGTGTTAAGCGTAAGATTAATGTAACAACACGCATGATAATTGCATAGAAGGCATCCACAATTTTCGCAAAAAGGTCAGCCTGTTCTGGTGATTTCCGTCTGACACCCAGGTAAGCAATTCCTAAAAAGGCTGCAAAGATAACAACTGAAATAGTGGATGTTGGTCTTGCCCCTGTAAAATCAAGGAATGGGTTGGCCGGAAGAAGATCCAGCATCTGCTGTGGGAAAGTTCTCCCTTCAATGCCCTGATAGGTTTCTTCAAGCTGTTCCCCGCGGGCTGTCTCTGCATCACCTCCGCTGATTTGGACTGCCTCCAAGTCAAAGCCGACAGCTGTTGCAATTCCGACAGCGGCAGCAACTGCAGTTGTGCCTACAAGCAGCCCAAGAATAAGCACACTGATTTTTCCAATATTATTTGTTAATTTTAGCTTAGTAAATGCACCTAATATAGAAATGAAGACAAGCGGCATTACAATCATTTGCAGGAATTTGACATAACCCCCGCCTACTAAATTGAACCAGTCTGCAGATTTGGCAATGATCTCAGCACCCGGTCCGTAAATCAGCTGAAGTGCGAAGCCAAACAAAATCCCTAATCCAAGCGCTGTAAACACACGCTTTGAGAATGAGATATGCTTCTTTTGCATAAAGAATAATACGCCTATAAGCAGAAGCATAATACCAATATTTAAAACTAAAAGTCCTGTACTCATCGGACTGAATCCTCCCCAATAGATGTTTTCATAATGACTAACTATAATACATGTATTCCTATGAGTCAAGTCGGAATTAAAATTTAAATTTTCTTATTATATATTCCATTTTGCCGTGAAATGTTCAGTGTTTTCCCATTTGATTTGTGCCCAAATTTCAGAAGCATTAGGTAACCCGGCAGCTGTATAACTGCCGGGTTTAAGGTTAATAAATCATATTTAATTATTTTTCCCTGAAAGAGCCTTTGTTTTTTCAAAACATTGATCCATTGCACTCATCACCGCTGCACGGAAACCTTTTCTCTCCAGTTCGGCAACTGCTTCAATCGTTGCCCCTCCTGGAGTACAGACCTCATCCTTTAATTCCGCTGGATGCAGACCCGTTTCCAGCACCATCTTGGCTGCCCCCAAAACAGCCTGGGCTGCGAGCTGATAAGACTGGTCACGGGGCAATCCTGCTTTTACACCGCCATCTGCCAATGCTTCAATGAATATATAGGCATAAGCTGGAGAAGAACCGCTGATAGCAGGAATGGCGTCCATCATCTTTTCTTCCATAACAGCTGCTCTTCCAATACATGAGAATATTTTGGCCACTTCTTCCATATCACCTGGAGATACTGATTCATTTGCGGAAAGGACGCTCATTCCTTCTCCTACTAATGAAGGCGTATTAGGCATGGTTCTAACCGCTTTGATTTTCCGGCCAAATGACTGTTCCAGAAAGGATAGGCTGATGCCGGCCGCAATGGTTATGATTATTGCATGGGAACGAATGCTATCTTTAATTTCATCAATAACTGCCCCATGTGCATCAGGCTTAATAGCCAAAAAAAGTATATCCGCTTCTTCCGCTGCTTCAATATTGGAAAGGCGTATTTGTATATTCCACCTGCTTTTTACATCCTCAAGCGTCTTCTCTGTTCTCGCTGAAGCAATAATCTGGCTTGGATTTACCAGATTGGATTTGAGCATTCCTCCAATTATGGCCTGAGCCATTTTTCCACATCCGATAAAACCGATATTTTTATTCATCAAAGCCCACATCCTGTATAGTATTTCCTTTTGCTATTATACTGCACGTATGGTTATGAAAAAATAGCAAAGGGTAAAAACATAAGACACGATGCTGCAACACTAATAAAATACTGTTTGGAGAGATTGATCATGAAAGAAATGAAACCATATGCCCCTCTGCCAGAAGGCTTTTTTCAGCAGCCGACACTACTATTGGCGGAAGCACTGCTGGGCTGCTTATTGATCAAAGAAACTGAAGAGGGAATCGCCTCAGGCTATATCGTTGAGACAGAAGCATATATCGGCCCTGAAGACAGGGCAGCTCACAGCTTTGGGAACAGGAGAACAAAGCGGACCGAAATCATGTTCAATGAACCCGGATTTGTCTACACGTATGTAATGCATACCCATTGTTTGGTTAATGTTGTGAGCGGTCCAAAGGAAAAGCCGGAAGCTGTATTGATCAGGGGAATTGAACCTGTAGACGGGCTTGATTTAATGAAGAAAAGACGAAAAATGGATGATCTGAAGAACCTCACTAATGGGCCTGGTAAATTAACCAAAGCTCTCGATATTTCAATAGATGATTATGGCCGGCATTTTACAAGCCCCCCTCTTATGATTGCTAAAGGAATTCCTCCTGGGAAAGTCACACGCGGAAAACGAATCGGAATTGATAATTCCGGTGAAGCACGAAATTATCCATGGAGATTTTGGATTGCTGAAAATCCCTTTGTTTCAAGGAGCAGGAAGTAAAAAGACCGGAAAAACTCTTCAAGAACAAGAGGTTTTCCGTTGCTAATCCAGCAATAATTACAGAGAATTCTCCCCTTGATGATAATGATAATCCCGCCTTTAGAGCTTCCTGTTTCGATAGGCCATACCATTGTCCTCCAAAATACCCTGCAGCAAGCTTGTGAATGATGGACCAGATAACAATAATAACCAGAAGACCCAGAGAAGGAATTTCTTCCTTAAACTCAAGCGAAAGCCCGAAATTCAAGAAGAAAAATGGAAGAAACAGATTCCTGACGGGAAGTACAACTTCCTCTGTTTTTTCTTTTACCTCCGTTCCGGCAAGAATGATGCCAGCAAGAGATGCGCCAATCTCTGATAGCCCCAGAAATTCTGCAAATCCTCCACAGGTTTTTCTCGGTTGAATTTAATTTCGGAGATGAATAATTAATATTTATATAGAGAACATTCGACAGGTACCTGGCAGCAATAAAATTTGTCGATAAAAAAACAGGCTATATTACTGGACTTTTTTTATTAAAGCGTTTATTTTACTATAAAAAGGCAATATTCTATGTATAAGTTTCAATAAAACGGAATGGGATGGTGTTACGATGGCAGACAAGAAAAATGTTAAAACTCCCGGCAAAGATCTCAATATTGGTGCGAATGTTTCATTAAACGGCCTGGTAACAGCTGTTTTTGATAATATGGTCCATGTCCAGATTGGCGCTAAGATTGTAACGGTCCATGTAAAAGACCTTTATTCTGGATTAAATAATCCTTTGTTAAAGAACCAGCAGGCATAAAGTGAAACTTCAATCATTGGGGGGCTTTATACCCCCACTGATTATAAGTTGAGGCCCACAGGACGTGGGTTACAAAGACGTTGCCACAGGACGTGGCGTTTTTAGTCTTTGTTCTGCTGTCGGGCCTCTACGGGCAGTTGGACTCCCACTTATCCTCTTTCGATTCCTCTGAGTCTTGAAGAGGGAGGCTTACTGCCCGTTAGACTGCGATAACATCCACCATCTCTAAACATACTTCGGGAGGGGCAGCTCTTAAGCTTGCCCCTCCTGTTTTTTCATTATGTTTTCAGGTTACACCGTCTGTACCTGTTTATTTTCCTTTGCAGCCGGAGCATAGTCTCCAATCACCTGATAAGCCTTCAAATCTGATGTTTCTAATAATGACACAGCTTCCAATGATGCCTTAAAGATGATGACATCTTTTGACACTTTGCTGATTATTTCACATCCCTCAGGCAATCCCCCTTTATCAGCATCACCCCAAATGATCCAAACTGGCTCGTCAAGAACAGTCCCTTCCGACTTGCCTTCCTCAAAGACTGAAGGAATATCGGCTCTGCCTACATGAATCAAATCTTCAATAATTGCGCTAGCTGTCGGAAACATGCCGGCTCCAGGACCCTGCAGGCTGATATTCCCGACTATATCCGCATCAATCGAAACTGCATTTTGCACTCCTTCTACTCTGTACAAGGGATGTGCCTCCCCTGTCAGGACCGGTTTTACAGTACAGCGGATAGCATCTTTTTCCCTCTGAATCGATGCTACATGTTTAAATTTCAGTCCCAGGGAATCAGCTATACGAATTTGTTCAATTGTAATGTCAGTAATGCCTTCTCTAACAGATGTATCCTGCGCCGGTGCTTTCCCGAATACCAGCTCGCTCAGAACAACCGCTTTGTAAAAAGCGTCATATCCTTCGATATCATTTTTTGGATCGGCTTCTGCATATCCTTTTTCCTGAGCTATTTTCAGTGCTTCTTCAAATGATAGGCTCTCCTCGCGCATACTTGTCAAAATAAAATTGGATGTGCCATTTAATATTCCTTCGATCCGTTCAATTTTGTTGGCATTCAGCAGCTGCTTGATAGTCTGAATTATAGGGATTCCGCCTCCGACTGTTGCTTCAAATCCTAATGATACATTATTTTCTTTTGCGAGCCTCGCAAGCTCACTTCCATGGAATGCAAACATCTCCTTATTTGCTGTAATGACATGGCATCCTCTCGATATTGCCTGGCGCAAATACATATAGCCTGGTTCCCTGCCAACAATGGCATCAATTACGACATCAAGCTTAGGAAGCTCAATAATATCTTGAAAGTCATCAGTTAAAAGCACCTCATCATCAGGCAAAGAATGCTTACTCACATTTTTGACAAGGATGGCAGAGACCTTCACTTCTTTTCCGAATATCGCCTGTAGCCTTCCCTGATGTTTGCTGATCGTTTCATACACTCCTTTTCCAACTGTTCCAAACCCCAATAGCCCAATCGTAATCGCTGACATTTTCATTCCCCCTGGTTAATATTTAAAGTGCAGATACCTATAAAAACAAAAAACCCCTTCCGTCCATTACAGACAAGAAGGGGTTTGAATTTACATTCCGTTCATTCCGCCTTCTTATCTTCGGAAAATGTATTCCTCTGAATTTGGCACCGTGCATAAATGCTGGTTGCCGAGGCTTCGTAGGGTCAGTCCCTCCGCCTCTCTTGATAAGAAGTTTCTAAGTATTCAATTTATATGAATCATAAACATTTATAAGGACTGCGTCAACCTTTTTTGAAAATTATTTTCTTCAAACTCTTTCACTTTCATCGATATCTTCAGTAATAATTTCAAGAAAATGCTTAAGAATTCTGGCAGTCAGCCCCCAAATAACCTTATCCTCAAAATAGTAAAATACTTCTTCTACTTTCCTTGTCTGCCAATTGTAATTTTCCCCCCCGGCAATCAAGTCAAAAGGAAAATTTTCTTCGGGCTCCACTTTAAAATTCACGTGATACGTTTCCGGCTTTACTTTTTTTAGAAAGGAAAGAGGCACGGTAAAAACTTCTTCTACTTCATCAGGGTTTGGCACGATCTGGTCAGGATTATGGATAATGCCTGCATAAGGGTAAATAATTTGTCCGAAGGAAATCATGTAATCCAGCGGGGACACATCTGTGATGCTGTCTTCACTCACGCCGAGTTCCTCTGAAGTCTCACGGATTGCAGTATGCTCTTCATCCCTATCTTCAGGATCTATCCTCCCGCCCGGGAAACAGACCTCCCCAGGCTGCCTTCTCATTTTAAGTGAACGCACTTCAAAAAGGACATGTACCTCATTATTTATCTCAACAAGCGGAAGCAAAATAGCGAATTTCAAAAATCGCTCACTCCCTAAAATAACTGGGGTCCTGTTACCTAACCTTTTAGCCAGTTTCTCAATCTCCATATACCCACCTCCAGCAGCGATTCCAATTTATCGGCTATTATCTTTATCATACTGTATTTACTGTGTTTTATTAATTCATACGGCTTGTACCATGTTATGATTCAGGCCAGTCCTTTGGTGACTGCCAGCCCTTCAATAGAAAAAGATAGTTTCTCCGCCTGCAATTCAGGGAAAATAGAAAATATAATATGACATTAGGAGTGAAAATATGAAGAAAAATATATTAGTAGGCGGGTATGATACACAGGAAGATCTAAAAGATGCTATTGAAGGGGCAGAGTCAAACGGGTATCAGAAAGACAACCTGGTGATTGTTTCAAAAGATGGAGCGAACCTTGAAAGCTTTGCAGACAATCATGGAGTGAACTTTCGAATAGTCGGATCCCAGGAGCTCGGCAATCAGCGCTTTCTTGATTCAGTGAAAGCCCTTTTTATGGGAGAAGATCCAGCCACAAGTTCTGGAATGGATCCTGATAAAAAAGAGGGTACACGGTTTGATGAACATGACCTGGATAAATATGCAAGCATGGTATTTGATGGGAAATATGTCTTAATAGCGGACTACTATGGGAACTATCCCACTTCCCAGGAGGACAATCAGAGGATCACTGCTGAAGACTCAGGAGGGTACCTCGAAAGCGCTTCAGCCCGGGAAGTTGTCCATGAAGCAGATATCAAAACACTGGCAGATAAATCCGGTAACTCATGTGCTGCCGATAATCAGGAAATCAATCGTGTCCACGTTTCACCCAAGTCTGCAGATGTGAAAACCAGTGCTGAATTAAACTGGGATGATCGACTTACGAAGGAAAGGCTCAAATAGCAGAAGGACCCCCGTATGGGGTCTTTTTTTTGGAATAAAAAAGAGAGGTTCCCCTCTCTTAAGCATACTTCTTCTTATCCTCCTCCTGTTTGAAGAAACTCTTCATGGCATGGAATACATCTGCTTTTTGCTTAAGAATATAATAGCGGAAATCCTCATTTTTAATATTTTTATAGGCTGACATCAGGGTCGAGTGGCGGTTATACTGGTTTACTTCACCATATCCGAACATATTGGACACCTTCATCAGGTCTTCCACCAGCTTTACACAGCGGGCGTTGTCAGATGTCAGGTTATCACCGTCTGAGAAGTGGAAAGGGTAAATATTATATTTTCGCGGGTCGTATTTAACTTCAATCAGTTCAAGTGCTTTACGGTAGGCAGATGAACAAATGGTTCCCCCGCTTTCTCCTTTTGAGAAAAAGTCCTCTTCTGAGACCACCTTTGCTTCAGTATGATGGGCAATAAATTCAATCTCGACTTTCTCATATTTGGTTCTCAGGAACCGCGTCATCCAGAAGAAAAAGCTTCTGGCCATATACTTTTCCCAGATCCCCATCGAGCCGCTCGTATCCATCATCGCAAGTACAACAGCCTTTGAATCAGGCTTTACAATTTCATTCCAGGTCTTAAATTTCAAATCTTCCTTATAAATTGGATGGAACGCTGCTTTTCCACTCATTGCATTGCGCTTAAATGCCGACATCATGGTGCGTTTCTTATCAATATTGCCCATTAATCCAGTCTTCCTGATATCATTAAATTCAATGTCCTCTACCAGGTTTTCATCCTGCTCTTTTCTTTTTAAATTAGGCAATTCCAATTGTTTAAATAAAGCTTCTTCAATTTCCATCAGTGATACTTCTGCTTCAAAATAATCCTCGCCTGCCTGGTCGCCTGCCCCTTGCCCCTTTCCGGGTCCTTTCTGGCTGCCGGATCCGTCACGTGCCACTACATCTCCAATCTGGCTATCTCCATCGCCTTGGCCGACATGTTTGTTTTTATCATAGTTATAACGGATTTTGTATTCATCCAATGAGCGAATCGGAATTTTCACTACTTCCCGCCCATTCGACATAACAATATTTTCTTCCGTTATCAAATCAGGCAAATTGTTGCGGATTGCTTCCTGGACTTTATCCTGATGACGCTGCTGGTCATCATAGCCTTTGCGATGGAGGGACCAATCTTCTTGGGAAATCACAAACTGATGGTTATTGACATTCGTCATGTTAACCCCTCCTTTTAAATTAAATTTCACATATTACAGCTTTCCAACATACAATATCTCGAGTGTCAAAAAAAGATGAAACATCCCCAATTCAGCAGTCTGCCTTCTTTTCATAGACTCATTTCCCGGCAGCAAATTTGTTATTAATGCACCAATACAAAGAAATGTTTATTACTCTATCATATGCGAGAAGACAAAATAATTTACAAATAATTTTGACAATAGGGCATTGGCATCATCTTTTGGACAAGCCCATTTTTTAATATGGAGATTTGCCTTATTAAACAAAAATAAACCTCCGCGATTAGCGAAGGTTCTTGTCCTTGTTTTTATTCTGAATGGGATCGGGATATTTATCATAATCCTCTTTTAATTCTTTATTGGTCCGCAAATTTTCCATTTGCTTGCCCAGATTTTCCATTTCTTCAATATTCTCTGCCATTGAGCTGTTTCTCGGTGTATAATCCTTATCTAATTCTTTCTTTTTCATGAATATCACCTCTGCTGTATTTATACCCCTAATTGGGCTTATCTAAACTTTTAGGCAGATTCTGCTGCATAAATATGACCAAGCGAAAATAGGATTATACTGAAGGGGGGATTTTTATGAGCGAAATCCTTTGCTGCAGCTGGTGTGGTGAATTATCATTGTATGAGCGGACCGTTTATATTGAAAACAAGCCAATTTGTCCGGAATGCCAGAAAAAAAAGAAAAAACCTGCACTAAAAATAGCTAAAAATTGAAAAAGAGGCTTTCGGAGCCTCTTTTTCAATTGGGGTATTTTTCCTGGAATCTATCATTTTTGATAATTATTTGCGCTGCCCAGTTTCATTTTTTACGCTGCAAACCGTGTTATCTACGCCTCTCTCATTCTTTATTACGCTCTGCTGTACTCCACTTATTCGCACCACTCCTCATTCAGCTCTTTTATTCATCCGCAAAAATAAGCCTGGCAGCAACTCTGCCAGGCCCTTCTTTTTACCGATTCAGCAAGCTTCCCACATAGCGGAGCAGTTCGTTTGCTGATGTTGAGTTATAGCCATGTTCGTCAATTAATCTTGCAACAACCTCATTCACCTTCTTCAGCTGCTGCTCATCAGGCGTTTTTGAAGATGTTGTGATCTTCACGACATCTTTCAGGTCAGCAAAAAGCTTCTTCTGGATAGCTTCACGCAGACGGTCATGTGAATTATAGTCAAAGCGCTTGCCTTTTCTTGCGTAAGCTGAGATGCGGATGAGGATTTCCTCCCTGAATGCTTTCTTCGCATTCTCAGAGATGCCGATCTGTTCTTCGATTGAGCGCATCAGCTTTTCATCCGGACTGATTTCCTCACCCGTTAATGGGTCGCGCAGCTTCGCTTTATTGCAGTATGCTTCAACATTATCAAGATAATTTTCCATAAGCGTTTTCGCAGATTCTTCATAAGAGTAAACAAATGCCTTTTGTACTTCTTTCTTCGCAATATCATCATACTCTTTGCGGGCAAGAGAAATAAAGTTCAGGTATCTTTCCTTCAGTTCTGGAGTAATGGATGGGTGCTGATCCAATCCTTCTTTAAGCGACCGCAATACATCCAGCGCATTGATGCTAGTGATATTTTTGCGGATGATTGTAGAAGAGATCCTGTTGATGACATAGCGCGGGTCAATACCGCTCATGCCTTCATCTGAATGCTCTTTTTTCAATTCTTCTACATCAGCTCTGTTATAGCCTTCAACGCTCTCTCCATCATACAAACGCATTTTCTTAACTAAATCTATATCGCCTTTTTTCGGATCTTTCATGCGGGTTAAAATCGTAAACATCGCTGCAACCCTCAAGGTATGCGGTGCAATGTGCACGTTGGAAACATCGCTTTCACGGATCATTTTATCATAAATCTTCTCTTCCTCTGAAACCTTTAAATTATATGGGATTGGCATAACGATAATCCTGGAATGCAGAGCTTCATTCTTTTTATTGGAAATGAATGAACGATACTCTGTTTCATTTGTGTGAGCGACAATTAGCTCATCTGCCGAAATCAAGGCGAAGCGTCCAGCTTTAAAGTTGCCTTCCTGAGTCAGGGACAATAAATGCCATAAAAATTTCTCGTCGCACTTCAGCATTTCCTGGAATTCCATCATACCGCGGTTTGCTTTATTTAGTTCCCCATCGAAACGATAGGCACGAGGATCTGATTCTGAACCATATTCAGCAATGGTTGAAAAGTCAATGCTTCCAGTCAGATCGGCAATATCCTGTGATTTTGGATCTGATGGGCTGAAAGTTCCAATCCCCACCCTGCGGTCTTCTGAGAAAATGGTTCTTTCAATTAGAACATCTTCTATCCGGCCTCCATACTCCTGTTCGAGACGCATACTATTCAATGGCGATAGGTTTCCTTCAATTCTTATTCCATATTCATCATAAAAGTCCTTGCGGAGGTGATGCGGGATTAAATGAAGCGGATCTTCATGCATTGGGCAGCCCTTAATAGCATAGACCGCTCCCCTATCAGCGTGAGAATATTGCTCTAAACCTCTCTTTAGCATTGTCACTAATGTTGATTTACCGCCGCTGACCGGCCCCATTAATAAAAGAATCCTTTTGCGGACATCGAGGCGTTTGGCAGCAGGATGAAAATACTCTTCTACCAGCCTTTCCAATGCTTCTTCTAAGCCAAAGAGCTGATTGCTGAAAAATTGATATCGTTTTTGCCCCTTCACTTCTTCGACACCGGCATCTTTAATCATATTATATACCCGTGAATGTGCTGACTGGGCAACCCATGGCTTCTCTTTAATAATCTCTAAATACTCTCCAAAAGTCCCTTCCCATTTAAGCTTTTCTTCCTCGTGTCTGTACATCTCAATTTTTTTTAGAATATCCATAAGGACCTCCCCCTGTCGCATTATCAGAGACGATTAATATACTCTATGCGCCCCGGCAATCGAACATGCGTAAACTATTGAGAGTTTGGTTTGTACTTTTTACGGGGATAAATTATAAGGAACACTTTGCTGCGCAATCTGACTGTAAAAAAAACTCCATACTTTTCATTCACAGTTATTCATTTTTGGGCTATAATAAGCTTATATTTACATGCTTGCCTATTGAGATACCGCTAAAGGAGGATTACATATACATGGGTACAATTATTATTATCGGTGTAATGGTTGCTTTCCTTGCTGCTATTTTCACTGCTGGTTATGATGACAAGCCAGGCGTAAGCAAAAAATAAGCTGCTGATCACTTCAGCAGCTTTTTTCTTATTTGAAGCACAGACTCTTGGTGTCTTAATATACCCCTACCTTAAATCCATCTTTTTCTTCTGTACAAAATCCTTCATATACATTCTTGTCTGCTTTTCGAGCATGCCGGCGATTTGACCAGTCCACGTGTCATTCCGCTTTCCGCCCGTACGCTCATCATAGTACTCGGAAATGATGTTATTATACACTTCCAGCTCTTTGCGGTAGGCAGTTTCATCCTGCTTATATTCATTTTCATGGTATATGTGCTGAAGAGGCAGCCTCGGCTTTTTATCGTTCTTTTTGGAAGGATAGCCAACAGCCAGTCCAAACAAAGGAATCACACGATCCGGTGTTTTTAAAAGCTCAGCTACTCCTTCCAGATTGTTTCTTATTCCGCCAATATAGCAGATTCCCAATCCCAGCGATTCAGCAGCAACCGCAGCATTCTGGGCAGCCAATGCTGCATCAATGACAGCCACCATAAATTTCTCTGTGCTTTCAATGGAAGGAATTACATTGATATTTTCCATTTGTCCCATGACTTCATGACGATGCAAATCAGCACAAAATACGAAAAAATGGCCATTTTCTGCTACATAATTCTGATTGCCTGCAAATTCAGCAAGTTTCGCTTTCTTCACTTTATCGGTAAGACCGATTATTGAATACGCTTGAACAAAACTTGAGGTGGACGCGGCTTGAGCAGAAAGTACAATCGTTTCTATCTGCTCGCTGGAAAGAGGCTTGTCCTCAAAGTGGCGCACCGAGCGATGGTCTATCAGCAAATTGGTAACTTCATTCATCACATCTCATCCTTTCCATATGTACTTTTTCATTTTACCCAGAAAGGAAAGTTTTCTCCAAAGGAAAAGGCCCGAAAAAATATCAGGCCTTCTGTTTCCTATTTTAAATGCAAGTAATCCTGCTGCCGCAGTGCTTCATAAACAAGAATGGCTGCAGTGTTGGATAAGTTAAGCGAACGGACTTTATCGTTCATTGGAACCCTTAATGCGCGCTCTTTGCTGCTTTCAATAACATCCTTCGGAAGGCCCGTCGTTTCTTTGCCGAAAATAAAATAATAATCCTTCCCCACATTGCTGTAATCGAAAGCGTCATACGGCCTGACGCCATACTTCGTTAAGTAGAAATATTCACCGCCTTCACTGCTATTAAAGAAATCGTCCAATGATTCATGATAAACAATATTAACAAATTGCCAATAATCCAAGCCTGCACGCTTCAGCATTTTATCTTCCGTCGAGAAGCCGAGCGGCCGGATCAGATGCAATGTCGTATCAGTAGCCGCGCAAGTACGTGCTATATTACCAGTGTTGGCCGGAATTTCCGGCTGATATAATACTACATGCAATCCCACTTTTTTCACCTCTAAATTAAATCTGCATGTGTTATTATATCACTTTGAAATCACCATACAAATTACTGGTCATCCGCTATAGTCAAAAATTTATATTTAATATTGGGTGTATAGGCTGTTGAATCTTCATAAGCCCAATAGCGCATTCGGCTGTTATAAGTATGGGCATTGACCAGGGGCATTCCGGAGGCATCTTTTCCCGTCACGATTGTTGTATGGTCAAATCGCCCGTCTCCCTGAAAATCATAGCAAATAACATCTCCAATTAAGAGCTGATCCGGACTGGATACTTCCTCCGCCCTTAACCCCGAATTCGAACTCGGCAGATACCACCGCAATGAATTCGCTACTGTCCAGCTGTAGCTCCAATCCCCGCTTCTCATCCACCATCCTTTTCCGCGGTTAGGAAACCCTCTCATCGGACCGCCGCCTACATGAAGACACTGGGAAATATAATTCGTGCAATCCACTTCAAATTTTTTATATGCCGGATTATAGCTGTTCCACCATTTTTCTGCATACTGCACTGCCTTCATGCGGTCATACTCATACTCAAGCCTTTCATCCTCTCTATATTCACGGTCTGGAGACGCTTCATCTTTTTGAATTTCTTTAAAAGGGTTTTTCTCCCGATCCTCGACAAACACTCCTTTATAAAAGTCGGCTGTGCGCTCTTCAATTTCTTCTTCCATATAGAATACACCTTTTTGCTTAATTAAATATTTAAAATGAACTCTGTATTCAACCTGCTTCACATCATCCTTTTCCCTGCCAACCGTGATCACTTTTCCGGTTGCCTGGGCTTTAACAATCTCACCGGACCGGTCGGAAAGAGATTCTTTCTTCTTTTCAATCTTAGGGCAGGTATGAATTGAACTTCTTGAATGGGAAACGCACTGCTGCACTCTTTTTTTTAACAGCTCCTGAAGCTGGTCCCTCACGCATCTCACTCCTCTCCTATTCAATACATATGAGAGGAAGCAGAGGACTTTGCTTAATTTTCGTGCAAAATAACAGTAAGTCAGCTGATTTTCTCTATGTGTCCATAAAAAAAAGAGGGAGATTTCGCCCTCATCATTGTTCAATAAAACTTAAACCTTTTTCAATCTCAGAAATGACCTCTCCGTCTTTTTCCTGCTGCAAAGCCTGTCCCAGGGCAGCCAGCGATTCCTCACCGCCAATTTTCCCCAGTGCCCAGGCAGCCGTTCCACGGATCACCGGCCTAGGATCTTCTGTCATGACTTTAATCAGATCTTTTACAGCTGTTTCGTCTTTGTAATGAGCCAAGGCGATAATGGCATTTCGCTGGATCGGCTTTTTCCCTCTCCAGGAGCCTGAAACCGGGCCATACTTTTCTTTAAATTCACGGTTGCTGATAAATAGAAGCGGCCTTAAAAGAGGCTTTGCCACTTCAGGATCCGGCTCCATTTCTTCGTGCAGATGAAAATCCTTGCCTTTATTTTCGGGGCATACGGTTTGACAGGTATCGCATCCATAAAGTCTGTTCCCAAGTTTTTCTCTATACGGCTCTGCAAGAAAGCCTTTTGTCTGTGTCAAAAACGCTATGCATTTCTGTGCATCAAGCTGACCTCCCTGAATTAAAGCTCCAGTCGGACAGACGTCAACACATTTATTGCAGCTTCCGCATCTGTCTTCCATTGGTTTATCCGGCTCAAAAGGCAGATTCGTTATCATTTCTCCGAGATAGACATACGATCCGAATTCCGGTGTGATGATGGAACAGTTTTTTCCGCTCCAGCCAATTCCGGCACGCTGTGCTACGGCCCGATCGACCAGCTCACCTGTATCCACCATGGATTTGCATATCGCCTCAGGAATTCTTGACTGAATGAATTCTTCAAGCTTCTGAAGACGCTCCCTCAGGATATGATGATAGTCTTTCCCCCATGAAGCGCGGCAGAAAATCCCTCTTCTTTCACCTCTTTTGCTGACAACTCTGACCTTCATTTTGGAAGGATAAGCAACAGCAATTGAGATAATGGACCTGGGCTTGTCCATTAGCAGGCCGGGATTCACCCTCTTCTCAATATCCGGCTCTTCAAATCCTGATTGATATTGAAGTTCCTGCTGGCGAATCAGTCTATTTTTCATCTCATCAAAAGTACTGGCTTCTGTAAAACCGATTTTATCTATGCCAATTGTTTTGCTGTATTCAATCACTTCCTGCTGAAAAAGCGCAAAATTCATTTTATAACCTCCTTTCATGGAAAATTATATTTATATGAAAGTCTTTAATTTATTGAATCACCGCTTATTATGATAAACTATTTTAAAGTAATTTTGGAGGTGGAAAGCTTGGAAATTATGATTGATCCAGAGTTGTGCAGGTTATTTCCCCAATTTAAAATTGGATTCATTACATATAAAAATATCGAAGTCGGGCAATCTCCTCAAATGGTAAAGGGCAGACTCCAATTATTTCAGGAATCTATTTATTTTGATTTAGAGAACAAAAGTGTTACAGAATTTGATGGGATCAGAGAATGGAGACGGATTTTCAAAACAGCAGGCAAGGATCCAAATCGCTACCGCCACTCTGCAGAAGCACTATACAGAAGAATTAAAAAACAAAATTATCTGCAGCCGGTCAACAGCTCCATAGATATTAACAATTTCTTTTCCCTGGAATATCAAATACCGATTGGCGTGTATGACGCCGATAAGCTTTTAGGCAATCTGACTATCAGGTTAGGCAAAGGAGGCGAAGAATATAACGGTTTAAACGGAAGACCCAATTCGCTTGCCAATTTAATTATTAGTGAAGATGCGGCAGGGCCATTTGGCAGTCCGTTTGTCGACTCTGAAAGGACAGCGGTGACGGAACAGACTAAAAATGCCGTTCAAATTGTTTATCTGCGCCCTTCTCTGGAAATGGAAAAGGCTGAAAAAATGGTTGAGTCATTAATGAACATGTACACTCAAGTTCATGGAGGAGAAGGAAACTTTAAGGTAATTGGATGTTAAACAAGTTTATAAAAAATCGAGTGGAATCTGCGGATGCCGCCCGATTTTTTGCATAATAGCCAAGAAAATGAAAAAACGCAATACCCCGTTCTTTTTGAACGAAACACTGCGTTGGCTATGTATGGAGCGGGTGAAGGGAATCGAACCCTCATCATCAGCTTGGAAGGCTGAGGTTTTACCACTAAACTACACCCGCATTTGAATAAAGTTACTGACTACTGACTTTTTCCCCGTTCTTGCATGCCTCTTCCTCTAAAAGATTATTCAAGGAAGCCTATGCGTCGAGGCAACTCGGAGCTGATTCATGGATGTGTTGGCTCGTGGCTGAGGTTTTACCACTAAACTACACCCGCATTTGAATAAAGTTACTGACTACTGACTTTTTTCCGGTTCTTGCATGCCTCTTCCTCTAAAAGATTATTCAAGGAAGCCTATGCGTCGAGGCAACTCGGAGCTGATTCATAGATGTGTTGGCTCGTGGCTGAGGTTTTACCACTAAACTACACCCGCATTTGTGAATATATACTCAATCATTAATGAAATTATGACTAAATCCTATGTCGATTTTTATCAACAGCAAAATAAACAATGTGTCGAATCAACTACTTAATAGTACTAAATTCAGCCAGAATGGTCAACCCTTTTTGAGAAATTTGTCGAAAACGCAGGAAAGGATTAAAATCCTCCCCTGCTAAATATGTTTACACCCACCACATTTCTGAAGGCTGCTCTTCGATTAAGATCGATTTAAGGTTCCTGACTGCCCTTTTAAATCCTTCTTCTATAGACATAAGCGGATCTTCGTGTTCAATGCTGACAATGTAATCATACCCAAATGTACGCAAAGCGCTCATCATATCAGACCATTCCTGCAGGCTATGTCCGCAGCCTACTGACCTGAAGGTCCACGCCCTGGTCTGGACATTGCCATACGGCTGCATATCCGTTAAACCGTACATATTAACATTTTCCTGATCAATATAAGTATCTTTTGCATGAAAATGATGAATGGCATTTTCTTTTCCCAGAATCTTTATTGCTGCTACAGGGTCGATTCCCTGCCACCATAAATGGCTTGGATCCAGATTGGCTCCAATGGCGTCACAAGTTTCTTCCCTTAATTTTAGAAGTGTATAAGGAGTGTGGACAAGGAATCCGCCATGGAGTTCAAGACCAATTTTCACATTATGGTCTTTTGCAAATTGTCCGGCTTTCTTCCAGTAAGGAATGAGTTTCTCCTCCCATTGCCATTTCAGCACTTCTCCATACTCATTCGGCCATGGCGCAACCGGCCAATTCGGATGCTTGGCCCCTTCCCCTTCACCTGCAGTGCCGGAGAAACAGTTAACAACCGGAACATTCATTAAGCTGGCTAACTTAATCGTGTCATATAAAACGCGGTCCGATTCCTCTGCAAATGCTATATCAGGTGAAATCGGATTGCCATGGCAGCTGAATGCGCTGATTTCAAGCCCTCTTGATAAAACTTTGTTCAGGTAATCATCCCGGAGTTCTTTACTTTCTAAAAGCTCGTGCAGGCTGCAGTGAGCGTTTCCGGGATATGCTCCCGTTCCGATTTCAACAGCCTTAAGCCCTGCAGCTTTCACATGATCAAGCATTTCTTCAAAATTTTTCTCAGCAAATAAAACGGTAAATACGCCGAGCTTCATCAAATTCCCTCCTGTCTTCTAAAAAATTTCTCTTCTGCCCATTTCACTGCTTTTATAAATCGCATCAATAATTCTGGTTGTCTGCAGTGCTTCTTCCGCTTTAACTATAAATTCTTCACACCCCAAACAGCTGGCAATAAAGTTCCGTGCCTGTGCCAAAGCATAGTCATCCTCCCCTGGCAGCCATTCTGAGCGTGTATTAAGCAGCATTCCATGTTTGGATTGGTTCAAACTGAATGGGAATAAATCTATTCCTCCATCCTTCCCTGAAAGGCTGAGTCTTTCATCATCCCGTTCGATATTGGCCGACCATGAGGTTTCAAAAAGCAGGGATGCGCCATTCACAAATTTTATGTAAGCAGTCACATGATCATCGACATTAAAGGTTTGATGGTCAAAACTTCCCCATAGATTCACCTGCTCAGGCATTCTGCTCAATGTATTATAAGCTGTACCGGAAACCTCGGTTTCCTCCGGGTTTCCCAGAAGCCAAAGCGAGAGGTCAAGCAAGTGGCACCCATAATCAATCAAACTTCCTCCGCCCTGAAGTTCCTTATTGGTGAAAACACCCCATCCCGGCACCTTTCTTCTTCTCATCGCTCGTGTCCTGGCTGCAAATGGAAGGCCAATTTCATCTTCTGAAATGAGTTTTTTGGCAGCCTGAGCCTCTTTCATAAACCGGTAGTGGTAGGCAATGGCCAAAACCTTTCCCGACCTGTCTCTGGCCTCTATCATTTTCCTGCATTCTTCTGCTGTCATGGCCATCGGCTTCTCACACAACACATGCAGCCCAGCATCCATCGCAGCAGCCGTAATCTCAGCATGAAACTTATTCGGTGTACAAATAACTACGGCATCAGTTTCATTGAATACTTCTTTATAATCTGTAAAAACGCTTCTAATTCCAAACTTCTTTGCAGCCAGTTGTGCAGTATCTTCATTCACATCGCAAATAGCTGTTATGGTAGCACGATCCGATAATTTTAATAAAACAGGAATATGCCTGGACTGGGCTATTCCGCCAGCACCGATAATTCCGATCCGAAGTTTCTTCATTGTTGCACCTCAATTAATTCTGACAATCTGCTTTGTTTCGCTTGACTGCAGCGCAGCAAGTATCACTTGGAGCGACTTCATTCCCTCGGAACCAGGAATCGCAGGCTCCTGTTCATTTAAGATACTTTCAACAAAATGATCAATAACGCCTGAATTCTTTTGTCCTCCTTCTTCATTTGTCTGGATCCCGCCGAGTTCGTACTTCACTGTTTCACCGTTTGCATACTGAACAACGAGAGAATGCACCGGATCATCCTCTAATCTCAAAATTGCCTTTTCTCCATAAATAATGGTGGAATTGTCTTCTTTTGAGACATAAGACCAGCTTGCAGCCAATGTACCGATCACACCGCTTTCCGTTTTCAAAACGCATACCGCTGTATCATCGACATCAGCACCAATCTTGGCACTTGTCTCTACAAATGCTCCTACCTCAGCAAACTCTTCTCCCAGCAGATAACGCAGCAAGTCGGTCTTATGTACACCAAGGTCGCCCATGGCGCCAATAAAAGCCTGATCTTTTTTGAAGAACCAGCTTTCTTTGCCATCTGCACTCCATCCCTCTGGTCCGCCGTGGCCAAAGGCTGTCCGGAAACTATAGATTTTTCCCGCTTCACCTTTTGCAATCAATTCCTTTGCTTTTTTATGAGATGGAACAAAGCGCTGATTATGAGCAATCATTAACTTCTTTCCATTTTTAAGGGCTGCTTCAATCATGTCCTCTGCCTCTTCCTTAGAAGTTGCCATTGGCTTTTCACATAATACATGCTTGCCTGCGTCTAATGCTGCAGCTGAAATGGGGGCATGCAGGGTGTTCGGGGTGCAGACACTCACAGCATCTATATCCGGATTAGCCAACAATTCTCTATAATCGGTGTACACCTTCGCCCCATACAAGCCGGCAAACGCATTTGCACGCTCTTCATTAATATCACATACCGCTGCAATGACAGCCCCGCTGCTTGCATGATATTCAGGCATATGCCGATGCTTAGCTATACTTCCGCATCCAATAATCCCAATTTTGAGTTGTTTCATCTTAATTTTCCACTCCTTCTTGACTCACTCTGATTCTCTCCAATGGCTTCGCATTTCCATAGACCGGTACGGGAAGATCAGCTGGCTTTGCCCACTTAACAGCATTTTTAATAACCTGCTGAACATCCTTATGATAATAAGTTGGATACGTTTCATGTCCTGGGCGAAAATAAAAGATTTTCCCTTTTCCGCGCCTGTATGTACAGCCGCTCCGGAAAACTTCCCCGCCTTCAAACCAGCTCACCATTACAAGTTCATCCGGTGCAGGGATATCAAAATGTTCCCCATACATTTCTTCTTTTTCAAGTTCAATATATTCCCCAAGTCCTTCTGCAATGGGATGACTCGGATCTACAATCCAAATCCGTTCCTTTTCATCAGCTTCTCTCCACTTTAGATCACAGGATGTTCCCATCAATGCTTTAAAAATCTTAGAGAAATGTCCGGAATGCAGGACAATCAGCCCCATTCCCTCCAGCACTCTTTGTTTTACTTTTTCAACGATTGCATCCTCAACTTCCCCATGCGCGAGATGTCCCCACCAGACCAAAACGTCTGTTTCCTGTAAAACAGCATCACTAAGTCCATGCTCAGGCTCATCCAATGTAGCTGTCTTTACTTTATAATCTTCTTCATTAAATAAATCTGCAATGGCACCGTGAATACCATCGGGATAGACAGACCTTACCTTTTCATCCTTTTGTTCATGACGATTCTCATTCCAGACAAGCACGTTGATCATGATCTTCCTCCTTCTGTTAGTTCATACTTCTATATTCATTTGGGGAAATCCCCTCTGTCTTTTTAAATACTTTGCTAAAATACTTTTCATCCTGATATCCGACCTGGAAAGCAATTTCATAGATTTTTAATTTAGGGTTCTGCAAAAGCTCTTTTGCCTTGTTCATTCGGACATTCGTAATAAAATCCGTTATGGTAGCCTGATATTCCTGTTTAAACTTTCTGGAAATGTACTCCCTGCTTAAATAAAATCTGTCTGCAATATCCTGCAGGTTAATATCCTTGTTATAGCTTTCCAGCAAAAACTTTTCTATTTGCTGAATCACATTCAGCTCCCCGTCATGCTCCTGCTGGCATCCCCCTGGAGGACTTTGCTGTTTCCATTCATTTATGGCTTTCTCCAGGGTTTCATTCAATATTTCAGGATCAATAGGCTTCAAGATATAATCAAAGCTTTTATAACAGATGGCATTCCTCATATAGTCAAAATCATCATATCCGCTGACGACAATCGTCTTGCTGGATAGATCCGAAGAATGAATCCATTTTAAAAGGCTTATGCCATCTCTCTTTGGCATGCTCATATCAGTGAATATGATTTCCGGGCGATGCTCTTTAATCAGCTTTATGGCCTCATTTCCATCTGCCGCCTCCATGATTGTGTCAATTCCAAAGCGGCTCCAATCCGCCAGAAGCATCAAACCTTCCCTCACATGTTTTTCATCATCCACAATAATTGCTTTCATCTTATCCACCTTCCATCCTTTTTGGAAGTTTAATAGAAACAAGCAGCCCTCCTCGCTCAAGATTCTTAAGCTGCAGGTATGCCCGATTGCCATAATAGAGTTTTAACCGGGTATAAACATTCTTCAGTCCGATATTCGTTAACTCACCCTTTTGTCCTATCCTGTCATTCATCAAATGCAATCGAATTTCCTCCAGCCTGCTCTCAGAGACGCCTGTCCCATTATCCTCGATTAGAATATCCAGATAAAATTCATCCTGTCTGCAGGTTATACTAACCTCTCCAGTTTTTTCCCGCGCATCAAAGCCATGCTTAAAGTAATTTTCCACTATGGGCTGTAAGATCATTTTCGGCACCTGAAACCCAAATGCATCTTCATCAAGCTGAAATCTGAACTGAAGCTGATCACCAAACCGCTCTTTTTGCAGCAGGAGATAGGCCCTGGTATGTTCAATCTCTCTTTGAAGAGGAACCATATCCTCCTCCATATTCATGCTGTAACGCATGATTTTAGAAAGGCGGGTAACAGACGAATAAATCTGCGGACCCTGATTTTTTAAGGCCGCTGTTCCAATCGATTGCAATGCGTTGTATAAAAAATGCGGATTGACCTGGGACTGCAGAACCTTTAGCTGATTGGTCTTGTTTTCAAGCTGAAGCTTATATTCACGATTGATCAAATCATTAATTTTATCTATCATTTGTTTAAATCGATCACCGAGATAACCAATCTCATCATTTCCAATAGATTGAAAACGGACATTAAGGTTCCCCTTTTCAACCTGATCAATATATTTCAGCAGGATTCTGATTGGTGAGGTGATTCTAACAGAGATAAATAGAGTGGCGAGAATAACCAGGATGAGTCCGATTACGCCAAACATTATATTGATTTTCGCCACGCTGAATGCACTTTCATATAAAGTGGTATATGGGACACGCTTAACAAGATACCATCCGCCAGAATTTTGCGATAACTTATCGAATATCATGACACCGTTGAATGAACCTTCCTTCCATTCAACCGTGCCATTTTTTTTATTTGTACTGATTACCCAATTGATCCAATCAGGCGTTTTAGTACCTTCATCAGTTTCATCAGTTTCATCAGTTGAACGGTAGATCAAATCACCTTCAGGAGATATTATATAGAATTCTTCATTTTCCTCCGAATAAAGATTACGGCTGATATTTGTTATTTGATCTGGTGAGAATTCCAGTGAGATATATGCCAATACATCATCTGATGGAATATTGATTAAAGATCTGTGAAGCGTTATTACATTTTTAGGCTTTTTGTCCTCAGGCTCCTTTATCTTATGAATAGGCTCAAGATACATGTTGCTTGGACTTTCTTTGGCTTTTTCGTAAAATTCCTGATTGGCATTTGTCAGCTTCTTTGAAAAAATAACTGTAGAGCGCCTGGAAGCTGTTATAAGACGATCTTCCTTTGCAACAGCAATGTTGACTCTTTTGATATTTTCTTCTGCATACAGTATCGTAGAAATCACATTTCTTACAGCTTCCACTGCCTGATAATTATTTTCCTTTTGGGGATCTCTTAAAAAGTTTATTAAACCTGGATTATTGTAAAGGGAAAGTGTTAATCCGTCCAGCTCATTTATGTAACCCTCCAGGTTCACTTTTCCTTGATATAATAGGTTGCTATTTTCCTTAATGGCCTGGTCTTTCAATGATTCCGCTGTATGGTAATAAGTGATGACAATAGACGCCCCAAATGGAACGATCGTGGCTACCATCAATAGAACAATCAGTTTATTCCTAATGCTCTTTTTGAACATTTACATCCCCCGCTGCTTTGTCTTTTACAATAGTATAAAGCGAACTTCCCTTTTTGGGGATGCCTTTTTGCTATGGGGTTTTGCATATTATTAAAATATAAAACAGAAAGCATATCTTCCGCAGACATGCTTCCTGTTTAACCAAATTTATTTCAAATTATCCCAGGATGCCTGGAAGCGTTCAATGAGCGTATCATAGTCAATCTTTCCTGCAGCGTATTCCTGGATTGTTGCAGCAAACTCTTTATTTGCACCATCCGGCCATCTGAACCATGTCCAAGGAACAGTTTTCTCTTCCTTAGAATACTCAAGAATATGCTGGCCAAGTGGCCCTAAACCGGTTGGCTCTATATTATCAAAGGCAGGAATGAACGCAAACTCTTCTGTGATATAACGCTTTCCTGTTTCAGAAGAAACCATCCAGTCAAGGAATAATTTTGCTTCTTCAAGATGCTCTGAATTTTTATTAAGAACCCAGTTGTTCGGAACGCCTACCGGTAAACGGTCTGCTTCAGCTTCATCATCAGTCAGCGGAATCGGGAGGAATCCCATATTAATTTCAGGGTTGATTTCAAGAATCATGTTTTCTGTCCAGTTCCCCTGCTGAAGCATAGCTGTTTTGCCGGAAGCAAATAGCGTCACTTGCGTATTGTAATCTGTTGTTAATGGATTTTCATTTCCGAAATTAATTTCAGTATCAAGCACTTCTTTGAATTCTTTAAATTTATCATTGCCAGTAATCTTTTCAGATCCGCTGTATAGACCTTCAATAAATGCCACCGGATCTTCCTGCTGTGCAAATGGAATATTTAATAAATGCTGGCCAATGACCCACCACTCTCCGTAACCGGCAGAGAAAGGGGTAATTCCTTTTTCTTTTAGTTTTTTAGCAGCATCCTTCAGTTCAGAAATCGTATTAGGTGGTTCAGTAATGCCTGCTTCTTCAAATAAATCCTTATTATAGATGAAACCGTAGCCTTCAAGGTTTACAGGCATTCCATAAAGTTTGCCGTCTGTATCGGTCATAGGAACTTTTCCAATTGGAAGCACATGCTCTGCCCAAGGCTCATTTGAAAGATCTGCAAGATGCTCTTTCCAAAGCTCCAATTCCTTAAATCCGCCATTGTTAAAAATGTCAGGCTGTTCGCCGGATGCAAACTTTGCTTTTAATGCGGCACCATAATCGGCTCCGCCTCCGACTGATTCAAGCTTTACTTTAATATTTGGATGCTCTTTTTCGAATTCGCCGATCATTTCCTGAAGCTGATCGGCAATCTCCACTTTAAACTGGAACAAATTCAGTGTTACCACTTCATCCTCATTCTTTGAATCATCCTTAGGCTTTTCATCCCCTGAAGAGCTTGAAGAAGAACAGCCCGCCATAATGCCCGCCATCAGAACCAATGACAGCAGTAATAGAGCAAAGCGTTTCATATTGTTTCCCCCCTGAATAATTTTTTATATAAACTTTAACAGACCATTTGGCTGGAAAAGTCTCTATAACTATTTAATAGAACCTTGTGCAATGCCTTTAATAATATGCCTCTGCAGAAACAGGAAGAAAATAACCACCGGGGTAATGCCCATTACAAGGGCGGCCAGTCCCATGTCCCACTGCTTTGTATATTGTGCAAAGAATGAGCTTGTAGCCAAAGGAATCGTCCTAAGTTCTGCATCCTGAAGCACAAGAAGCGGCAGCAGATAATCATTCCAGATCCACAATGTATTTAAAATAACAACCGTTACAGTGATTGGCTTTAGAAGCGGAAAAACAATTCTCCAAAAGACCCCAAACTGGCTGCACCCATCAATTCGAGCCGATTCTTCTATCTCTATTGGAACTGTTTTAATAAATCCGTGATAAAGGAAAAGCGATAATGGTACACCAAAACCAAAATACATAATGATGAGACCAGGTATGCTGTTTGTCAGATTCAGCGTGCCTCCCAGCTTCATCAGCGGTATCATGACCGTCTGGAATGGAATAACCATTGCTGATACAAATAACGCAAACAGGATTTTGCTGAATTTCCCCGGGGTGCGGACCATCTTCCAGGCAGCCATGGAACTAATGACAACAAGTCCAATATTGCTGATCACCGTAATTATAAGCGAATTCCAGAAGGCCCGCGGAAAATTAATAATATCCCATACCTTCAAGTAATTGGAGAATAAAAACTCCTGCGGCCACGCTGCAGCATCAATCAAAATATCTGCAAAGCCTTTTACAGAATTGATGATCACGAAATAAAAAGGTATGAGGAATATGACTCCTAATACGATTCCGATAATCTCGAGCAGAAACGTAACCTTCGTATATCTGGGATTCATTAGGCCTCAACCTCCCTTTTCTTGGTCATCATAACCTGAACCGTTGTAAAAATAGCTACAACAAGGAAGAACAAAATGGATTTCGCGGTACCCAGACCATACCGGTTATTCTGGAATGCTTCCTGATAGATATTAATCGCAACAGATTGTGTTGAATTAAATGGACCTCCGCCTGTCAGTGAAATATTCAGGTCGAAAATCTTAAATGCCATTGAAATAGTTAAAAAGAAACAAATCGTAAACGCCGGCAAAATAAGCGGAATAATAATTTTCGTCAGAAGTGTCCAGCTTGATGCCCCATCGATCCTGGCAGCCTCCAGCAATGTCTGATCAACCCCCTGCAGAGCTGCAATATAAATAACCATCATATATCCGCTGATCTGCCAGGCAAACACAATCACAATTCCCCAGAATGCCGTTGTCTCATCTCCAAGCCATGGCAGCTTAAAAACGGAAAGATCCGTTAGATTTCCAATAGCAGCAAACCCTTTTACAAAAATAAACTGCCAGATGAACCCAAGCAATAATCCCCCGATAACATTAGGAATGAAAAACACAGTCCGCAATAAATTCCTGGACTTCAATGCTGCGTTCAATAATAATGCAAGCCCAAAACCTAGTAAATTACTAATAATAACCGAAGCTAACATAAACTTGGTAGTAAAAATAAAGGAATCAAAAAACTTAGGATCATTCTTAAAAATCTTTATATAATTTTCAAGTCCGACCCATTCAACCACAGAACTGACGCCATTCCAGGACGTAAAAGAATAATAAATCCCCATCAAGAAAGGAATGATCTGAATCACCAGGAAAAAAATTAATGCCGGCCCTACAAAAGCACTGTATGTTAGGGTTTTTTTCAGATTTGCTTTTTTCCTGGATACTGTTTTAATCTCTGCCTTCACTGCTGGATCCTGAATCTCAACCTTTGTCTCCAATTCTTTTCACCGCCCCCTCATCTCTTGCAAACGCTTTCCTACATTATATTTGAAACCGTTTGCATATATAGGTGACTTAATTGACTAAAATAGTGCAATATTTTGACTTCTATTTTTCCAAATAGAAAACCCCCAATCAGGTGAGGGTTTAAGTCAATGTCTATATTCCCAGTTCTTCTAACACTGAATTCAACTTGGCAATTAAGTTAGGATTTCCTCGTTTACTTGCTGGGTCATTTCTAACACTAGTCAGCTGGCCATTGATTTTCAGAGCAATCTCATAAGACCCGGTTCGCCAAATGCGAATCCCATCAAGCTGAGCTGTCTTTTCTCCTATTTAGGCAGCTTAAATAGGTCGCTTTCGATTGTTTCCTTTCCCATATGCCTCTTCCTCTCTGAAACATTATCCTAATTGGTCTTAGCATAAGTACTTGTCCGGATGGGAAATATTGCATAGAATTAAGATGTATTAATGAAAGGATGTAAAATATGATATTAAAGCCTCGTAATGAAACAGAGGAATTAAACTTGCTTCGGTGTTTAAATAGAAAAATGCGACTTCATTCTAAAGATTACAGCCATTTTCTTAATTTAGAAAAAGGATTAACTGGAGAGAAGCTGTTTGATGAGCGGCTTGGGGAATTGCCTGATGAGTGGATTATCATTAATGACTTATTGCTGGAGTACAGAAATACCATTTTCCAGATAGATTCACTTTTGATTACTGGTGACTGCGTCTACATTTTTGAAGTAAAGAATTATGATGGAGACTATTATATTGAACAAGACAGATGGTACACTGCATCCAATAATGAAGTAAAAAACCCTCTGCTTCAGCTGCAGCGAAGTGAATCCCTCCTGAGAAGACTTCTCCAAGAACTTGGCTGTAAATCCCCTCTAAAAGCTCTTCTCATTTTTATTAACCCCGAATTTCATCTATATCATTCCACAATAAATTTTCCTGCTATATTTCCAGCACAAATTAACCGTTTTATGGACAAATTAAAAATGAAATCTCAGCCTCCAAATAAAATACATTTTAAACTAGCGGAAACACTAATGTCGTTGCATTTGGAGAAAACTTCCTTTGACAGGAGGCCGGAGTATACCTATGAGGGGCTTGAGAAGGGGATATCATGTTTATCTTGCAAAACCTTTTTAGCTCCTTTAAATAAATTAAATATGATATGTCCAAAATGTGGAATTATAGAAGATATTACACATGCAGTTACTAGAAGTGTAGATGAATATAAGTTACTATTTCCAGAACAAAAGATTACTACCGCCAGTATCCAAGAATGGTGCAAAACAATCCACTCAAAGAAAACCATAAGGAGGGCCCTGGTAAATAATTTCGACCTTATTAATACTGGGAGATCAACACATTACAAATAATGTTTTTATCATTCATTATGTTCTTGCAGCGGGGTAAAGCCCTTTTGTTCCCTTACTCCTCATATTTTGCTAGGGAAGGGCACGATTACTAGTCTTTCGTTCCCTTCCTCTTCTCATATTGCCAAGAACGGCATGATTACTACTCTTTCGTTCCCTTCCTCTTTTCATATTGTTAAGAACGGGCATGATTAGTACTCTTCTGTTCCCTTTCTCTTCTCATATTGCTAAGGACACGCACTCCTCCCATTTTATTTACCGGTCATCAAGAAGAATATTAATTTAGTTCCTGATAGAGATAATTTAATTAAACAATTTAAAAATAGGTTCCGAATAATTCAGAAGCCATTTCGAAACCACCCTCTGATTCGTTCAGAACCCTATATAATTACTTCTTACAGCCTAACTAGCAGCATTATTACAAGGAAAGTGATCTCACTTCAAAAATAAACTCAACTATCCCTTAATGAATCGAGTAGGAGGGGGTGACTAACCCCCGACCTCTCACACCACCGTACGTACCGTTCGGTATACGGCGGTTCAATTAAGTTTGACGTAGAAATTCATATCTTTGATATAGACTTTTAAGCCCTCGATTACTCCAATAGGAGTTATCGAGGGTTTTGTGTAGAATTGGACTAGAGGCTATTCTCCAATATTTCTTTCTGGAGTTTCCCCATTCGTATGCCTTTTGGTCAGTGACACCTAGACCTTTGAGTTTTCTTACTCTTGTCCTCGGTTTCTTCCATTGTTTCCATTCAATCATACGAAGTCTTCTTCTAATCCACTCATCGAATTCTTTAAATTTACTTGGTGTATCAGCCAATGCAAAATATCCACACCATCCCGTTAGATATTGATTTAGTTTCTCGATTCTAACTTCCATAGGAATTGGTTTAGAACGGGAGGTTAACCCCCTTATTTTAGTTTTAAGCTTTTTGATACTTTCATTTGCTATTCGAACCTTCGGTATCTTATTAAACGTAAAGCTAAAGCCAAGGAACTTTCGTTTCCACGGGCGATCAACCGCTGATTTTTCTCTATTTACTTTAAGCTTTAATTTCTGCTCAATGAAGCATGTAATCGAGTTCATCACTCGTTCTCCAGCTTTCTTCGATTTCATGTAAATATTACAATCATCGGCGTAGCGGACAAACTTGTGACCTCTCTTTTCTAGCTCTTTATCGAGCTTATCCAGAAGGATATTCGAAAGAAGAGGGCTCAGAGGACCTCCTTGTGGTGTCCCTTCTTCTGCATCATGGACTACACCATTTATCATGATTCCTGCTTGGAGATATTTCCGTATCAATTTCAAGACCAATCGGTCTTGGATTTTACTTGCCATTATCCCCATCAATTTATCATGATTCACTTTGTCAAAGAATTTCTCCAAGTCCATGTCAATCACCCATCTATAACCTTCACTAATAAATTCCCTTGCTTTACGAACAGCGTCGTGAGCTCTTCTTTTTGGTCTAAATCCATAACTATGTTCTGAGAAGGTTGGGTCAAAAAGCGGGGTTAGAACTTGGGCGATGGCCTGTTGGATGAACCGGTCTGTCACGGTAGGTATTCCTAGTAACCTTACTCCACCGTTCGATTTCGGGATTTCGACTCGACGGACTGGGTTAGGTTGATAGGTACCTTTCCTTAAAGAGTCACAAAGGGTGTCCCAGTTCTCATAAAGATGTCTTCGTAGGGATTTTACGGACATTCCATCTATGCCGTGACTCCCTTTGTTCTTCTCCACACGTTTAAGTGCTTCTATTAAGTTTTCCCGTGACAGAATCAGATCCATTAACATGTGATATTTCCTTTCGACGTGAACGTAGAAATCTAATTATGTTATTCCTGCTCCACCCTCATGAAGTCCCCTGTGGATTCACCACTTCCTCCTTCAAGTAAGTCCTTTCGGATTGTCTGCTTCTACACAGGAATTGTATGCCTAGTTTCTCGTTCTTCCTAATTGTTCAGTCCTTCCCTTACCGTCTCGAGTTGGTAAGGTACTATGACCTCTGCTGACTTCTAATTGTTCAGCTATCTATCATTAGATAGGTTACCAAGTGTACTTGGCGTTTCAATCAGACCTCCCCGGGTAAGAGTACAGTCTTTCCCTCCATCTATCTGCTCCATTTACTCTGTACCACCTTCGGCAGTAAGGATTTCGTTTTGATGTGCAAACTCATCCAATGGTACCTAGCCTTATATGAAGTTCGTGTTCCTCAGACCGGAGGTTTGCCGCTCGCTTCCTTCAGATTCCGCGTCACCGCGGACACCCTTGCGTTAAGCTAACCACTACTACTGCCTTCATGGCTCGGGACTTGCACCCTATAGACTGCACCCATGCCGGGCGCACACAAAAAAACAGTTTCCCAAAAGGGAAACTGTTTTTCAGATACCGGTGGCCGGGGTCGAACCGGCACTCCAGAGGAACACGATTTTGAGTCGTGCGCGTCTGCCAATTCCGCCACACCGGCATATTAAAATGTAGTAAAATCTTGTGGTGCCGAGGACCGGAATCGAACCGGTACGGTAGTCACCTACCGCAGGATTTTAAGTCCTGTGCGTCTGCCAGTTCCGCCACCCCGGCGTATATCAGCGAATCAAGATTAGATTATGGAGGCGGCAACCGGATTCGAACCGGTGGTAAAGGTTTTGCAGACCTCTGCCTTACCACTTGGCTATGCCGCCATAAATTAAAGATTATTCTGGAGCGGAAGACGGGATTCGAACCCGCGACCCCCACCTTGGCAAGGTGATGTTCTACCACTGAACTACTTCCGCAAAATGGCTGGGCTAGCAGGATTCGAACCTGCGAGTGACGGAGTCAAAGTCCGGTGCCTTACCGCTTGGCTATAGCCCATTGATCATTCATATTACATTTATATGAGAGTTATGCTCGTACTGTTACTTTAAAATTATGGGGCGACTGATGGGAATCGAACCCACGAGTGTCGGAGCCACAATCCGATGCGTTAACCACTTCGCCACAGCCGCCATTATTATATTGGCAGGGGTAGTAGGAATCGAACCCACATCAAAGGTTTTGGAGACCTTCGTTTTACCATTAAACTATACCCCTATATAAATGGTGGAGGGGGGCAGATTCGAACTGCCGAACCCGAAGGAGCGGATTTACAGTCCGCCGCGTTTAGCCACTTCGCTACCCCTCCATATTAACATAAAAAAATGGTGCCGGCGAGAGGACTTGAACCCCCAACCTACTGATTACAAGTCAGTTGCTCTACCAATTGAGCTACACCGGCCAATCAATTCAATAAAGGTGGCTCAGGACGGAATCGAACCGCCGACACAAGGATTTTCAGTCCTTTGCTCTACCGACTGAGCTACTGAGCCATATAAAATTATTAATCCTAAAGCTAGACACATGTGCTTCAAAGCTCTGCGTTCTTTGTCGCAGATTTTAAAAGCATGCTATTCGATGATGCTGAAGCTTCGCAGCTGCATTCTTTTAAAATCCTCTACCGGCTGAGCTACTGAGCCACATATAATTAACTTTGTAAAAATGGCGGTCCGGACGGGACTCGAACCCGCGACCTCCTGCGTGACAGGCAGGCATTCTAACCAACTGAACTACCGGACCAGATTGCGGGGGCAGGATTTGAACCTGCGACCTTCGGGTTATGAGCCCGACGAGCTACCGGACTGCTCCACCCCGCGGCAATAATATGGTGGAGGATGACGGGATCGAACCGCCGACCCTCTGCTTGTAAGGCAGATGCTCTCCCAGCTGAGCTAATCCTCCAAAATGGTGACCCCTACGGGATTCGAACCCGTGTTACCGCCGTGAAAGGGCGGTGTCTTAACCGCTTGACCAAGGGGCCAATGTGAAATTATAATGGCGGAGAGCAAGGGATTTGAACCCTTGATACGCGGTTAGCGTATACACGATTTCCAATCGTGCTCCTTCGGCCACTCGGACAGCTCTCCATTTGGCTCCGCAGGTAGGATTCGAACCTACGACCGTTCGGTTAACAGCCGAATGCTCTACCACTGAGCTACTGCGGAATAATGATATTTGTAAAACAGCCCGGCAGCGTCCTACTCTCACAAGGGGACAGCCCCTAACTACCATTGGCGCTGAGAAGCTTAACTTCCGTGTTCGGTATGGGAACGGGTGTGACCTTCTCGCCATCGCCACCAGACTATTTTTCAAAGACAAGTATTATTATACCGTCTTTTTATCATTTTTCAAGAGGAAATTTACTTTTTTTCGTTCCCTCAAAACTAGATAATGCATGAAGAAGTGTTTGCCGAGTATTCACCAATGACTTGGTTAAGTCCTCGATCGATTAGTATCAGTCAGCTCCACATGTCGCCACGCTTCCACCTCTGACCTATCAACCTGATCATCTTTCAGGGATCTTACTAGCTTGACGCTATGGGAAATCTCATCTCGAGGGGGGCTTCATGCTTAGATGCTTTCAGCACTTATCCCTTCCGCACATAGCTACCCAGCGATGCCTTTGGCAAGACAACTGGTACACCAGCGGTGCGTCCATCCCGGTCCTCTCGTACTAAGGACAGCTCCTCTCAAATTTCCTGCGCCCACGACGGATAGGGACCGAACTGTCTCACGACGTTCTGAACCCAGCTCGCGTACCGCTTTAATGGGCGAACAGCCCAACCCTTGGGACCGACTACAGCCCCAGGATGCGATGAGCCGACATCGAGGTGCCAAACCTCCCCGTCGATGTGGACTCTTGGGGGAGATAAGCCTGTTATCCCCGGGGTAGCTTTTATCCGTTGAGCGATGGCCCTTCCATGCGGAACCACCGGATCACTAAGCCCGACTTTCGTCCCTGCTCGACTTGTAGGTCTCGCAGTCAAGCTCCCTTGTGCCTTTACACTCTGCGAATGATTTCCAACCATTCTGAGGGAACCTTTGGGCGCCTCCGTTACTTTTTAGGAGGCGACCGCCCCAGTCAAACTGCCCACCTGACACTGTCTCCCGCCCCGATCAGGGGCGCGGGTTAGAATTTCAATACAGCCAGGGTAGTATCCCACCGACGCCTCCACCGAAGCTGGCGCTCCGGCTTCTCAGGCTCCTACCTATCCTGTACAAGCTGTACCAAAATTCAATATCAGGCTACAGTAAAGCTCCACGGGGTCTTTCCGTCCTGTCGCGGGTAACCTGCATCTTCACAGGTACTATAATTTCACCGAGTCTCTCGTTGAGACAGTGCCCAGATCGTTACGCCTTTCGTGCGGGTCGGAACTTACCCGACAAGGAATTTCGCTACCTTAGGACCGTTATAGTTACGGCCGCCGTTTACTGGGGCTTCGATTCAAAGCTTCGCTTGCGCTAACCTCTCCTCTTAACCTTCCAGCACCGGGCAGGCGTCAGCCCCTATACTTCGCCTTGCGGCTTCGCAGAGACCTGTGTTTTTGCTAAACAGTCGCCTGGGCCTATTCACTGCGGCTCATCAGGGCTATGCACCCTAATGAGCACCCCTTCTCCCGAAGTTACGGGGTCATTTTGCCGAGTTCCTTAACGAGAGTTCTCTCGCTCACCTTAGGATTCTCTCCTCGCCTACCTGTGTCGGTTTGCGGTACGGGCACCTTTTCCCTCGCTAGAGGCTTTTCTTGGCAGTGTGGAATCAGGAACTTCGGTACTAAATTTCCCTCGCCGTCACAGCTCAGCCTGTGTGGTAACGGGATTTGCCTCGTTACCGGCCTAACTGCTTGGACGCGCTAATCCAGCAGCGCGCTTACCCTATCCTCCTGCGTCCCCCCATTGCTCAAACGGTAAAGAGGTGGTACAGGAATATCAACCTGTTGTCCATCGCCTACGCTTTTCAGCCTCGGCTTAGGTCCCGACTAACCCTGAGCGGACGAGCCTTCCTCAGGAAACCTTAGGCATTCGGTGGA